>CALWLV010000048.1 GCA_944381595.1 uncultured Roseburia sp. | reverse complement strand
TATTAATTTGACTGTAAAACCATTGGGACCCCATAACTGCTACATTTATATTATAACAGAAATCATAGAAAAATAAAATACGATTTATAAATTTTTTTTTAAAAGAAATTAAAAAAATACTGTTCATTTGGAAAAATTTATAGTAAAATAAATGGTCCGGTAAAATTTTGTAAATTTCCGGCAGATGATATATAGAAAAATAGGAGGATTCTACAAATGAAAGAGAAG
The DNA here is from genome assembly GCA_944381595.1 of uncultured Roseburia sp. GTDB lineage: Bacteria > Bacillota > Clostridia > Lachnospirales > Lachnospiraceae > CAG-303. The sequence continues at coordinate 12,617 of CALWLV010000048.1, read as the reverse complement.
AGTAACCGAGGAGGCTTCACCGGTTCCATAGGATTTGTCCTGGCGGCCGCAGGAAGTGCAGTTGGTTTGGGAAATATCTGGAGATTCCCTTATCTTGCTGCGAAGGATGGCGGGGGAATATTTATTGTTGTCTACATCATTCTGGCACTTACCTTTGGTTTTACACTGCTTACTACAGAGATTGCCATCGGAAGAAAAACAGGACAGAGTCCGCTGACTGCGTATGGCAGACTGAATGAGAAATGGAAGTTTTTAGGAGTCATTGCCAGTATTGTACCGCTGGTCATTATTCCGTATTATTGTTTAATTGGAGGATGGGTGTTGAAATATTTTACTGCCTATCTTACCATGCAGGGAAATGCACTTAAGGAGCCGACTTATTTCAATGATTTTATCAGTGGAAATGTTGCACCGGTTATATTCATGCTTATCTATATGGCGGCAACTTTCTTTATCGTATACAAAGGTGTGGACAAAGGAATTGAGAAGTGTTCCCGGGTTTTGATGCCGATTTTGATTTTTATTATTATAGCAATCGCCATATTCTCAATGACCCTTTCCTATACGGATGCAGATGGTGTAACAAGAACAGGACTTGAGGGCGTGAAAGTATATCTGGTTCCGGATTTGAAATCCATGACCTTTCAGTCCTTTATTGAAGTAGTAATCGATGCTATGGGACAGTTGTTCTACTCTCTGAGTGTGGCTATGGGTATTATGATTACCTATGGTTCTTATGTAAAGAAAGACACGAATCTGATGAAGTCCATTAACCAGATTGAAATCTTTGATACTGTTGTTGCAGTGCTTGCAGGTATGGTAATTATACCGGCGGTATTTACATTTATGGGAAGGGAAGGAATGGAAGCATCCGGTCCGGGGCTGATGTTTGTTTCTCTGCCAAAAGTGTTTGACGCCATGGGCGGTATTGGAATGGTGGTTGGAATGGTTTTCTTCCTTCTGGTGCTCTTTGCAGCGCTGACATCATCGGTGTCTATTATGGAAGCCATTGTTTCCTGCCTGATAGATAAATTTAAAATAGGAAGAAAGAAAGCCTGCTGGATTGTGCTTGCATGGTCCGTAGTTGTCGGATTCATTGTCTGTCTTGGTTATAATGTATTCTACTTTGAGAAGACGCTTCCAAATGGTACCGTAGCACAGATTCTGGATGTTTTGGATTACTTTAGTAATCAGTTCCTGATGCCGATTGTAGCCATTGGAACCTGTATCCTGGTTGGATGGGTTATCAAGCCAAAAACGATTATTGACGAAGTGGAAAGAACAGATGGAGAACATCCGATTAAGATGAGAAGAAAAGGTCTTTATATTGTCATGGTAAAATATGTAGCACCAATTATGCTATTTGTCTTATTTTTATCAGCACTGGGACTTCTCTAAAAAATTATAGAAAGAAAAATGAAGAAAAATGCTCCGCTCAGGGAAAAGGATCCGAACTACCTGATGCGGAGTCTTTTTTAATGTTGAGGGTGAAGATATTTTTCTCTGGTTGCAAGACCGCCGCGGATATGGCGTTCTGATTTGTTTACATCAAGTACATGCCGCACAGATTCTGAGAGCTCTTTGTTGATTTCCAGCAGTCGTTCTGTACAGTCCTTATGTACGGTGGATTTACTGACACCAAACTTTCTGGCAGCCTGACGGACGGTGCAGCCTGTTTCGATGATATACAATGCGATGTTGATAGCCCGTTCTTCTATGTAATTCTTCAAGGAAAAACCTCTATGATCGTTGTTGGTTAATCATATGCAAAAAATGAGGGGGATATGTATGGAAGTTTTTCGATAATCAGATAAAAAATAAGAATAAAAGGGGTTTGAGCCGGTCAGTAGGGAACTAACCGGCTCAAAGAAACGAAAATGATTTACGGGGGGTGCCTGTAGCCTTAGCTACAGGCTTGAGTATGAAAAACGGTATATTCAATAGATAGGGTACATTGAATATACAAAGTAGCAATCACTTGCTACGGTTATATAATACAAATGGAATGTGACAAAAATATGATATATAAAAGAAAAAAAAGTAAACAAAATAAGAATAAAATATGAATAATAAAAATAAAAAAAGTTCTTCCAAAATGGAAGAATTTTGTATATAATGATAGATAGCGGAAATATCTTCAAATAGGAAGTATTTTATGTATTAATATAAAGTAATCATTTAGCATATCAACAAAACGAGGAAGGAGATTAAATATTCAATGTTAGAGACAGATATTGGAATTGATTTGGGAACAGCAAGTATACTTGTTTATATAAAGGGCAAAGGTGTTGTATTAAAGGAGCCCTCTGTTGTGGCTTTTGACCGGGACACCAATAAGATTAAGGCGATAGGTGAAGAAGCAAGACTGATGATTGGACGTACACCGGGAAATATTGTAGCAGTCAGACCGCTGCGCCAGGGTGTCATTTCGGATTATACAGTTACCGAGAAGATGATTAAGCATTTTATTCAGAAGGCAATCGGTAAGCGAACCTTTAAGAAACCACGGATTGCAGTCTGTGTACCAAGCGGCGTCACAGAGGTGGAGAAGAAAGCAGTAGAAGATGCAACCTGGCAGGCAGGAGCAAGGTCTGTGGATATCATTGAGGAACCGATTGCTGCGGCCATTGGAGCAGGTATTGATATTGCAAAACCATGTGGAAATATGATTGTAGATATCGGTGGTGGAACAACAGATATCGCGGTCATCTCTCTGGGAGGTGCAGTAGTCAGCACATCCATTAAGATTGCAGGGGATGACTTTGACGAAGCAATTGTACGTTTTATGAGAAAGAAACACAATCTTTTAATTGGTGAACGTACCGCTGAGGAAATCAAGATTAAAATCGGATGTGCATTCCCAAGAAAAGAAGTAGTGACCATGGATGTCAGAGGAAGAAATCTGGTAACAGGTCTTCCAAAGACCATTACAGTAACATCAGAAGAAACAGAAGAAGCTCTTCGTGAGGCAACTTCTCAGATTGTGGAAGCAGTTCACAGTGTATTGGAGAAAACTCCGCCGGAACTTTCTTCCGATATTGCAGAGAGAGGAATTGTGCTTACCGGTGGCGGTGCATTATTGCAGGGACTGGAGGAATTGATCGAGAGCAAGACCGGTATTAATACCATGACAGCAGAAGATCCTATGACAGCTGTTGCCGTTGGAACCGGCAAGTTTATTGAATGCCTTAGCGAAACAAATGATTAAAGTCTGGAGGGAAGAAGATGGTTCGAGGACTATATACCGCATATACGGGGATGATAAACCAACAGAAAAGGTTGGATACAGTAACAAATAATCTTGCAAATGCCACAACAACCGGATTTAAGAGAGAAGGTGTGACATCCAAATCATTCGACCAGATGTTGACTTACAAATTAAAAGATTTATCGGTTCCATATCTTGCAGAAGGAATCGGAAGTATGAGCCTTGGTGTGAAGATAGGGGAAAATTATACGGATTACAGTCAGGGTTCCCTGAAAGAAACAGGAAATACCTACGATCTTGCATTGAGCGGACAGGGATTCTTTGCTATCTCATTTACGGATAAGGCAGGAAATGAATCTGTGAAATACACAAGAGATGGAGAATTCACCATGGATGCAGATGGATTTCTCAGGACCCTTGAGGGAGATTATGTGCAGGGAGAAGGCGGAAACATTATGATTCCAACAGATACCACACAGGTTTCCATTCAGGCAAATGGAGATATTTATGCAGATGGGGAATATGTCGACACCATTCGTATCGTAGACTTTGAAGATTATAATTACATTGAGAAATATGGGGAAAATCTTTATGATATCGTGGATGGAGCCACAGAGACAGAAAGTACGGCACAGGTGATGCAAGGGTACCTGGAAATGTCAAATATTAACGTAGTGAAGGAAATGGTGGAAATGATTACCATTTCAAGAGAATATGAAAGTAATCAGAAACTGATTCAGACAGCAGACGAGATGCTGGAGAAATCCGTGAATCAGATAGGACGAGTATAGGAGGTATAGAACGATGATGAGATCTCTTTGGACAGCGGCATCCGGCATGACATCTCAGCAGACTGCGGTAGATGTGATTGCAAATAACCTTGCCAATGTGAATACTACGGGTTATAAGACCCAGACTGCACAGTTTAAAACTCTTTTGTACCAGACATCACAGGCACTCACGACCAGTGCCAATGGAGATACAAAACCGGTGGGAGCACAGGTGGGACTCGGTGTTAGAAATTCAGCGATAGCTACGAACTTTACACAGGGCAATTTGACTTCCACAGGGCTTACTACAGATTTTGCCATTGATGGAGACGGATTCTTTCAGGTACAGAATGAGGATGGAGATGTGTTATATACCAGAAATGGTTCTTTTACCTGGAGCCCTATGCTGGATGGAACGATGATGCTGTGCAACAGCGAGGGATATGGAGTGCTGGACAGTACCGGTATGCCAATTACTCTGGGACCGGAATATAATATCGCAAGAGTGGAACTGGATCAGAATGGAAATGTATTGTATCAGGGAGAAGATGGACAGTTTGAAAATACCGGTATTCAGATTGGTCTGGTACAGTTTGTGAATCCGGGTGGATTGGAGAAGGCGTCCGACAGTACCTATATGCAGACAGATGCATCTGGTGAACCAATCTGGGAAGCAGACGGTGCAGGTGTTGTTCCGTCCAAACTTCGTCAGGGATATCTGGAAGCTTCCAATGTCAATGTGGCTGATGAGATGGTGAATTTGATTGTGGCGCAGCGAGCATATGAGATGAATTCCAAGGCAATTACTGCTTCAGATGAGATGCTCCAGCAGGCAAATCAGCTGAAACGTTAGATGTAGCATTACATAGAGAGGGTGAAACATTATGAATACCATAACGGGAACGAGCGACTTATTATCTTATTATCAGGATATTTATGGGAATTCCGGTTCTACATCCGGTGCAGAACTGCAGGAAAACCTTACGAATAAGGATTATTCCCAGGCATCAGAGGAAGAACTGATGGATGTATGTAAAGAATTTGAAGCATATTTTACGGAACAGGTCATCAAACAGATGGCAAAGATGATACCGGAGAATGAAGAAAATTCCACCGTTGGGAAATATATGGATTATTTCGGAGATACATTTGTTCAGGAAATAGCCAGTGAGATTGTGGAGAGCAACGAAGGAAATGGTCTTGGAATCGCACAGACACTCTATGAACAGATGAAGCGGAATTACGGACTGGAATAAGAGGAGACCTATGAGTTCATTAAGTGGTTATGTAGAGAAAATTGTATACAGAAACGACGATAATGGATATACAGTGCTTACGGTGGCCGACCGAAAAGAGGAGACCACATGCGTAGGCACTTTTCAATATATCGGTGAAGGTGAGTATGTGGAGCTGGAGGGAGAATATATTTCTCATCCAACTTATGGGGAACAGTTATCGGTGCAGTCTTATGAAATTCGGGAACCGGAGGACGAGAAAGCAATTGTTCGTTATTTGGGCTCCGGTGCTGTGAAGGGGGTTGGACCGGCTTTGGCGGATAGAATTGTTCGTCATTTTAAGCAGAATACATTCCGGGTGATGGAAGAAGAACCGGAGCGACTCTCGGAAGTGAAAGGAATCAGCAAGCGGATGGCTTTGGAGATTGCTGACCAATTGGAAGAGAAGAAAGATATGCGCCAGGCAATGATTTTTCTGCAGCAGTATGGGATATCCATGAAACTTTCCGTGAAGATTTACAAGACATATGGACCGAATCTGTATCAGATTATCAAACAAAATCCATATAAACTGGCAGATGATATAGAAGGCATTGGGTTTAAAATCGCAGATGAAATTGCTCTGAGGGCGGGAATCAGCAGTACGTCGGACTGCAGAATCAAGGGAGGGCTACAATATATTCTTTCCCAGGCAGGAATCAATGGACACGCCTACCTTCCACAGGAGGAACTGGAGGACACTGCAGCGAAAATGCTTCTGATCGAACCGGCTGATATTGAGAAACATTTGATGGATTTGGTCATGGACAAAAAAATTGTGGTGAAGAAAACGGAGCAGGGAAACCGGGTATATGCCTCGATGTACTACTATACGGAGTTAAACATCGCAGCAAAGCTTCGGGAATTGGATTTGCGGGATGAACTGCCGGAGAAAAAACTGGAAAGCCAGATTGACGATATTCAGGAAGATACCGGCATTGTGTTGGATGAACTGCAGAAACGGGCTGTGATGGAAGCAGCCAGATGTGGAATTATGGTCATTACAGGAGGTCCGGGTACGGGAAAGACCACAACCATCAATACCATGATTCATTATTTTGAACGACAGGGGATGGAAATTCTTCTGGCTGCTCCCACAGGGCGCGCAGCGAAGCGAATGACAGAGGCCACCGGACATGAGGCGCAGACCATTCATCGTATGCTGGAAATCAATGGAGGTCCGGAGGAGGAAGATACACATCTGGAACATATCGGTATGCGGTTTGAACGGAATGAGACAAATCCACTGGAAACAGATGTGGTCATTATCGATGAGATGTCCATGGTCGATATGTTTCTTATGAATGCACTGTTGCATGCCATGGTACCGGGTACAAAACTCATCATGGTGGGAGATGTGAATCAGCTGCCAAGCGTGGGACCTGGGAACGTTCTAAAAGATATCATTCAATCTCATTGTTGCAATGTGGTTATGCTGACCCGGATTTTCAGGCAGGCCGCACAGAGTGGTATTGTGGTGAATGCCCATAGAATCAACCATGGGGAACAAATTCAATTGAATAACGAGACAAAGGATTTTCTGTTTATCAGAAGATTGGAAGCAAACCAGATTATTTCCGCCATGATTACCCTTATGAAAGAGAAGTTGCCCGCGTATGTGGATGCCGATGTGCTGGATATTCAGGTGCTGACGCCGATGAGAAAGGGTGCTCTGGGCGTGGAACGACTGAACACCATTCTGCAGCAGTATATCAATCCGCCATCGGAGGACAAAAGAGAAAAGGAATACAGTAATACCATCTTCCGTGAGGGAGATAAAGTCATGCAGATTAAGAATAATTACCAGACTACATGGGAACGACGGGGTGTCAATGATATTGTGGTAGAAGAAGGGTTGGGCGTGTTCAATGGGGATATGGGTATTATCCGGAAAATCAGTACATATGGAGAAATACTGGAAGTAGAATTTGAAGACGGAAAATTTGTAACATACCCATTTAAACAGTTAGAAGAACTGGAGCTTGCCTACGCCATTACCATTCACAAGTCACAGGGAAGTGAGTATCCGGCGGTGGTGATGCCGCTGTTGACAGGTCCAAGAATGCTTATGAACCGCAATCTTTTGTATACCGGCGTGACCAGGGCAAAGAAATGTGTTTGTATTGTAGGTGTAGAGCAGGCGGTACAGGAGATGGTAAACAATAAGCATGAGCAACAGCGTTATTCCTCTTTGGGTGAACGTATGCGAGAACTGGACGAAAAGGAGAATATGTGGGGATAAAAGAAAAAATATTACAGATACTCTTTCCTAAAACCTGTCCCATATGTGGGGACATTCTGGAGAAAGGGAGAGAAATTTGCCCGGAGTGTAAACAAAGATTAATCTACATCCGGGAGCCAAAATGTAAAAAATGTGGAAAACCATTTGATAAGCGGGAATATGACAGCCAAACGAGGGAATATTGTGGAGACTGTACGAAATTGCACCATTCTTATGAACATGGAATGGCAGTATTCCGTTATAACGAAGAGATACGGGAATCCATATTCCGGTTTAAATACCATAATCAGAGGACTTATGCAGACTTTTATGGAAAAGAAATGGTCAAATGTTATGGCAGACACATTCATAGTCTTGGAATCGAGGTCATAATCCCGGTTCCATTAAGCAAAAAGAAACGGAGAAACCGGGGATTTAATCAGGCCGAATTGATGGCAAACATCTGTGGGGAACAGCTGGGCATTCCGGTAGACTGTGGAAAACTCCTGCGGCGCAGGGATACCGTTCCCCAGAAAGAATTGAATCATACAGAGCGAAGAAAAAATTTAAAAAATGCTTTTATTATAGAAAAAAATGATGTAAAATATAAAAAAATATTATTGGTAGATGATATTTACACAACAGGAAGCACCATAGATGCCTGCGCGGAGATGTTAAGACAGGATGGAGTGGAAAAAGTATATTTTATCAGTCTTTCCATTGGGGCAGGAATATAAGGCTTTGATGGAAAAAGAAGAGAAACGGAGGTAATTGGTCATGGAAATCATGAATTGTAGAAACTGCCATAAATTATTTAATTACATAAGTGGTCCGATGATTTGCCCTGAGTGTAAGAAAAAGAAGGAAGAGAAATTTCAGGAAGTGAAGGAATTTATCCGGAAGAATCCAAGCAAGAGTATTTCGGAGGTCTCCAAAGAAATGGATGTCAGTGTAGTACAGATTGAAACGTGGATTCGCCAGGAGAGGCTGTGTTTCAGCAAGGAATCCGGAGTGACATTGGGATGTGAAATGTGTGGGGCTCCAATCTACACGGGAAGATATTGTGCCCAGTGTAAGCACAAAATGGTCAATCATCTGGGTGGTATGTATGAAGAAAAAGAAAACAAGAAAGCACCGACAGGACACACAAAAGAAAAGATGCGTCACCTGTATGGCGGAGAGCGCTGAAGAAAGGCTATCTGAGAATTATGTTATTTTCAGATAGCTTTAATTTTTCGGGTAAGACTAAAGTTATGGAATAAATAACCGATATTAAAATAGAGAGTGAAACATAAAAGAACAGGAGGTGTATTATCATAAGAATCGATGCATTAAATCAGATAGAACGGTTATATGGTATAAATGGAAATGGGAACGTCAGCAAAGCTTCTAAGAGTTCCAGAAGTGATAAGTTGGAAATCTCCAGTTTCGGTAAAGATCTTCAGGTGGCAAAGCAGGCTGTTGCACAGGCGCCGGACATTCGGAAAGACAAAGTAGAATACTACAGGAAGGCAATTGCAGACGGAAGCTGGCAGGTATCTGCAGAAGCATTTGCAAACAAGATGTTAGAGGAAACTTTGATATAAGAATTAAAGGAGGCAGCAGGTGGCTAGTTTAATTGATGAATTAATCAGTGTGCTGCAGGAGGAATGTGAGGTATACAAAACCCTCACAGAGATTGCAGGGAAGAAAACGAAAGTAATCGTTCATCAGAATCTGGATGAATTAAGTAAGATTACAGCCTTGGAGAGGGATCATGTGGATGTTCTCGTCAATTTGGAGAAGAAAAGAAGAGAAGTATCCGGGGATATTGCTACAGTGCTGAACCGGAAAGAAGATGATTTGACATTACAGGATTTGATTCATGTATTGAAGGATCAGAATGAAGTTCAGGGCAGGCTGAAAGAAGTGCATGACCAGTTGAAACAGACCCTGAAAAATTTTACTAAGATCAATGAAATCAATAAAAAACTGATTCAGGAGTCCATGGAGCTGATTGATTTCAATCTCAATTTTATTCAGGGAATGTATCAGGCTCCTGAGACGGCAAATTATTCAAAAAACGCGATGAACGTATCGCCTAATATGGAACTTGGCATATTTGACGCGAAACAATAAGAATAAAATCGAAAGTTGGTGTAGACATGTCTTTAATGACGAATATATATACCGGTGTATCCGGGTTAAACAGCAATCAAAATGCGATTAATATTTCTGCACATAATCTTGCAAATATCTATACTCTGGGTTATGTCAGACAGCAGGCGCAGTTTTCAGATAAATATTATTCCAATTATCCGGGAGGCAGCATCAATCCGATGAAGATTGGATATGGTGTGGATTCTGCAAGAACACAGCATTATCGTGATGTGTTAATTGATAAGGCATTCAGAGAGCAGGCGGGCAGACAGGAATTTTATACCGCACATTCTGATACGGTAGATGAAATAGAGGGTATCACAGGAGAGTTGAATGGAGAGGCATTTCAGACTTCTTTAAGTGATTTGTGGTCAGCAATTAACGAGATGGCCAAAGAACCGGACAGCAAGGTGGCCAGAGCTTCCCTTGTCATGCATGCAGAAACTTTCATCTACAGGGCAAAAGAGATTTATGCTGCGTTTGGTGACTACCAACAGCGTCTGGATGAAAAGATTGTTTCTTCTGTAGATCGTATTAATCAGATAGCAGATCAGATTTATGAATACAACAGGCTGATTCAGGATGTGGAAGCCGGAGGCGTAGAGCAGGCCATGGATTATCGGGATGCCAGAGATGTGCTGCTGGACGAATTAGGTTCTTTGATTTCCATTCAATATAAGGAAGATGAAAATGGAGCAGTAACGGTTCGTGCAGAGGGTGAGCCATTTATCACCACCGGCGGGGTATTCCATATGGAAGTGGCACAGTTAAATGGAGAAGACGGTTCGGCATTCTATACGCCGGTATGGTCTTCCAGCGGGGGACAGCCGGTATTTAACCTAGGTGTAGATATTTCTACGGAAAGCGGCACCGATGTGGGAGAATTAAAAGGACTTGTAAAGGCAAGAGGAGAATACGAAGCAACCTATCATGATATTCCGCGTATTGGTGATCCGCCTTCAGAAGCTGATTTCACCGATGAGAACGGAGTATTAGATGACGCGGCATTTCAGGAGGCGCTGGACCGGTATTGGAATGAGGAATATCCGGCATATGAGGAGGCTGTACGGGAATACAATGCATATGTGGAAAGCTCTCCAATTATGAAGGCACAGGCCATGTTTGACCAGTTGATTCACGAAGTCGTTACTTTGATTAATGATGAACTTTGTCCGAATACCCAGACAACCATTGCAGCGGGTACTACATTAACGATTCCGGAGGGATGTGTTTATAATCAGCTCAGTGATGAGATGAAAGCAGCATTGGAGCAGGCCGGAATTACAGAAGATGATTTTGATGAGAAGGGCGTAGCTCAGACGGATATTACATTCACCCTTCAGTCGGATATGACCGTTACTACCCTGGATATGGAGAAGACTTCTTATGGTATGGATGAAAATTCCACACCGGGAACAGAATTGTTCTCAAGAAGTGATACGGATAGCAGATATACTGTGGCTGTAGATGGAGAAGGAAATAAAATTTATCTCTATAATCCGTATAATCAGTTTGGTGATGAAGCGGATTATACCATTGCAAATCTGGAAATCAATCAGGTGGTTCTGGATAATGATTCCTTTTTACCGTTTGCCACGAAGGATAAACAGGTGGATATGCAGCAGGGACAGGATATTCTGGATGCATGGGAGAATGCTTCCATTAATCTGGATCCGTCCAATCTGACTCCAAAGGATATCGATGATTACTATACTGCCATGACCGGAATTATTGCAAATGATGGTTACATATACGGACAGATTGCACAAAATCAGACGACTCTGGTAGATACCCTGGAAAGCACAAGAAATTCAGTGATAGGTGTTTCTTCCAGCGATGAGCTGACCAATCTGATTACCTTTAAGAATGCATACAATGCAAATTCCAGATATATCAATGTTATTGTAGAAATGTTGGATACCCTGATTCAAAAAGTGGGTAACTGGTAAAATAAAGATACAGAGGTGAGATAATATGCCAAATATGTTTTTTGGATTAAATATAGCAAGATCAGGACTTTATGCAGCGAATGTAAATTTGAATGTGACAGCAAATAATGCTGCCAATGCCAAGACAGAGGGATATTCCAGACAGCAGACAACCCAGATTGCGAAAAACCCCATTCGGATTTATCAGGGATATGGCAGCATTGGAGCAGGAACAGATGTGGTTTCCATTGATCGTGTCAGAGACTCTTTTTACGATAGAAAGTATTCTGTGAATCAGACAAGACTGGGAGATGCATCAGCCAAATCCTACCAGTTGCAGCAGATTGAAAATCATATGAACGAGTTTACTGTGGATGGATTTACAAAAGAATATGGACAGTTGTTTGACAGCATTGAGGAGATGCAAAAGGATCCGTCCAGTATTCCTGCCAAAGCAGCATTTTTAAATTACGGACAGAGCCTGATGGAATTTTTTGAACAGGTTAAGACAAATTTGAGAATGCAGCAGGAAGATATCAATGCGGAAATCGGCAATAATGTGGATCGAATTAATATTATAGCAGAAGATATCGCAGCCCTGAACCGACAGATTAATTCAGTGGAACTTACCGGAGCGTCTGCCAATGAACTGAGGGATCAGAGAGATCTTCTGATTGATGAATTATCTTCTATCTGTAAGGTACAAACAGAAGAAAAGATATATGAAAATGGAAAGAGTGAATTTACAGTTAAGCTTGGAACGGAAGATTTGGTAAATAATTATCAGTATTTTAAGTTGGAGGTAGAGGCGAGAGAGACTCCGGCTGATGATGACGATGCACCGGGACTGTACGACATCTATTGGGAAGGCGGTAAATCCTTTGATCCTGTGGCTGACGGTATTGATGGCACATTGAGCGGTTTGTTACAATCCAGAGATGGAAACAATGGAATTCGGAATGAAAACAGCGAGACATCCAAAGTAGTAGATTTCAAAGGAACCGTCTATTATATCAATCAAATTAACAGATTCCAGGAAGCCTTTACCGGTGCTATGAATGAGATTCACTCCAAAGG
>CALWLV010000047.1 GCA_944381595.1 uncultured Roseburia sp. | reverse complement strand
ATGGGAATACGAAGCTGACTGATTCTGCGCAAAATTTTATCATATCCGCTTTCCTGCTTTTTCTTTGCCATAATGTCTCCTTCCCCTCTCATCTTCTGATTTCGATAAATTATAAGAAATTCTCATCAGATTTTCTGACAGATGAACACTTTCAACTATCACATCCTCAGGAACATTCAAATCCACATGTGCAAAATTCCAAAATGCCTTAACTCCTAATTTAACCAGCCTGTCCGCCACTTCCACAGCAGCACTTTTCGGAACTGTAATGGCTGCAATATCTATTTTGTTATTACTGGCAAATGTTTCCAGCTCCGTCATGTTTCGAACGGGGACTCCCCGGATAGACTGTCCAATACATTCCGGATTGATATCAAAAATACCCGATATGACAAATCCGCTTTTCTCAAAATTTGTGTAATTGGCGATTGCTCTTCCCAAATTTCCTGCCCCAATAATTACCATCTGGTATTCCCGATCCAGTCCCAGTATTTTACCAATCTCATCGTATAAAAACTTGACATTATATCCATATCCCTGTTGTCCAAACCCACCAAAATTGTTTAAATCCTGACGAATCTGGGACGCGGTCACATTCATCCGTTTACTCAGTTCTCCGGAAGAAATTCTCTCCGTTCCCATTTCAATCAGCTCTCCCAAATGCCGGTAATACCGCGGCAGTCTTTTGATAACGGCATTTGATATATTTCGATGTTCTCCCATTTTGCTTGTCACCTCATTCTCATCTTCAACATAAATCTTCTTCTTAGTATAGTATGATTTTCTCAGATTGTCAAATTTTAAACAAATGATTTTTCCATTTCTTTTATTCTTATTTTATGATACAATAAAAAACGAAACAAACGAATGAAGAGGTTTTAATATGTTATTATCATGTAGTAATATTGAAAAAGCATTTGACAGAAAAACCATTCTGTCCAAATGTTCTTTTGTTGCAAACGAACATGAAAAAATTGCTATTGTAGGTATTAATGGCGCAGGGAAATCCACCCTGTTAAAAATTATTATGAAAGAACTTCCCGCTGACCGGGGGGAGGTCATTCTTGCAAAAGACACGACCATTGGATATCTTGCCCAGCATCAGGATGTTTCTTCTGAAAATTCTATCTATGAAGAACTTCTCACTGTTAAAAAAGATATTCTGGAAATGGAGCATAAAATGCGCAGTCTGGAACTTCAGATGAAATCTTTGTCCGGGGAGGAACTGGATGCCGCATTGAAGAGTTATACCAATCTCACCCATCAGTTTGAATTAAAGAACGGATATGCTTATCAGAGTGAAATTACAGGTGTTTTAAAGGGACTTGGTTTTCAGGAAGACGAGTTTAAAAAAACGATTTCTTCTCTCTCCGGAGGGCAAAAGACAAGAGTCTCTCTTGGAAAACTTCTGTTATCCAAACCGGATATCATCCTTCTGGATGAGCCTACCAACCATTTGGATATCGGTTCTATTACATGGCTGGAGACCTATTTATCCAACTATCACGGAACCGTAATCATTGTTTCCCATGACCGGTATTTTTTGGATAAAATTGTTTCCAAAGTGATTGAAATCGACCATGGAGCAGTGACTGTATTCAAAGGAAATTACACAGACTATGCTGAGAAAAAGGCAATGCTTCGCGATGCACAGCTGCGTCAGTATATCAATCAGCAGAGAGAAATCAAGCATCAGGAAGCGGTGATTGAAAAACTTCGCTCTTTCAACCGTGAGAAATCCATTCGCCGGGCAGAGAGCCGACAGAAAATGCTGGATAAAATAGAACCCCTGGAACGCCCGGAAGGTCCGGACAAAACCATGCGTTTTCGTCTGGAACCTCCGGTTTTAAGCGGAAATGATGTATTGAAGGTGGAAGGATTATCCAAATCCTTTGGAAACCTGACTCTGTTTTCCAATCTTAATTTTGAAATCAAGCGAGGCGAAAAGGTTGCTATTATCGGAAATAACGGAACCGGAAAGACGACGATATTAAAGATACTCAATGAAGTCTTACTGCCGGACAGCGGAACATTCCAACTTGGCAGCAAAGTCAAAATCGGTTATTACGACCAGGAACACCATGTGTTAAATATGGAGAAAACAATTTTTGAAGAAATCTCGGATGCCTATCCGAATATGACAAATACACAGATTCGCAATGTCCTGGCTGCATTTCTTTTCACCGGAGAAGATGTATTCAAATGCATCGGGGATTTAAGCGGCGGAGAACGGGGACGTGTTTCCCTTGCTAAATTGATGCTCTCCGAAGCGAATTTCCTGATTCTGGACGAACCGACGAACCATCTGGATATCAATTCCAAAGAAATTCTGGAAGATGCACTGAACGATTATACAGGCACTGTATTATTTGTTTCCCATGACCGATACTTTATCAACCGTACCGCTACCAGAATTTTAGAACTGGAATATCAGAACCTTACTTCTTATTCCGGAGATTACGACTATTATCTGGAAAAACACGACCATCTTTCAGCTCTTGCAAAAGAATCTGCAGAACCGATCACACAGATGGAAACAGACAAATCTTCTTCTGCTTCTTCTTCCAAGGCGGACTGGCAAAACCGCAAGGAGGAACAGGCCAGAAAACGAAAACTGGAAAATGATATTAAAAAGGCGGAAGATGAAATCTCCAAACTGGAGGAAGAAATAGAGAAATGGAACGAAGAACTGTCAAAAGAAGAAGTTTACAGTGATCCGGGCAAATGCCTGGAAGTTCAGAAATCTCTGGATCAAGCCACATCCCGGTTAGAAGAATGGTATGAAACATGGGAAGATTTATGTTCGCAGCAGGAATGATGATTTAACGATTGAAAAATTAGTTTTCTTAGGGTATACTTAATACTATCTTATTTATGATGAAATTCAATACGAAAGGATATGAGAATCATGAAAAACAATAAAATTGTGGTTGCACTGGGACGGAACGCCTTCGGCGATACCTTTCCTGAGCAGCACGAAAGAGTAAAAACGGCCGCAAAGGCAATTGCAGACCTGGTAGAAGCCAAATTTGAAATCATTATCACTCACAGCAATGGTCCACAGATTGGAAACATTCAGACCGCCATGGCAGAGTTCAGTCGTCTCGATACCAGCCAGACGGTTGCCCCGATGTCTGTATGTAATGCTATGAGTCAGGGATATATTGGCTATGATTTACAGAATGCGATCCGTTCCGAATTGCTCAACAGAGGGATTTACAAACCGGTTGCAACAATTATCACTCAGGTTCGTGTGGACCCATTTGATCCTGCATTCCATAATCCAACCAAGGTAATTGGAAGAAAGATGACCAGGGACGAGGCGGAACTGGAAGAAAAGAAAGGAAATTATGTAACGGAGGAAGATGGTTCTTACCGCAGAATTATTGCTTCTCCGAAGCCGGTGGATATCTATGAAATCGATTCCGTGAAAGCATTGTCAGATGCCGGTCATATCGTTATCGCAGCCGGCGGTGGCGGTATTCCTGTATTAGACCAGCGCACCACACTAAAAGGCGCCAGTGCCATTATTGAGAAAGATTACACTGCTGCAAAACTGGCAGATATGTTAGATGCATCCATGCTCCTTCTTCTCACGGACCATGATTATCTCGTCATTAATAAAGGAGAAGAAAATGAACGTGAACTGAAAGAAATTTCCATTCAGGAAGCATGCGATTTGGTAGATGAGAACAAATTTAAATCTCTGACCAAACAGCCAAAAATTGAAGCAGCCATCAATTTTGTCAAATCCGGTAAGGACAGAACAGCTGTCATTACAAATCTGACAAAAGCCAAGGAAGGTGCTTACGGTAAAATTGGTACCATTTTAAAATCAGAAGCTTAAATCACAAAAAGAGGATGCAATTTTGCATCCCCTTTTTATCTACTTCTTTTCTGAAAAATCATAATTGCGGTATTTCTTTCTCCGCTGTTCCAATTCCTTTTCCAATTTTCTGTCCTGTATGGACTGGTTTCGATTTTCCTCTTCCCACTGTCTTCTCCGTTCTGTCATTTTTTGTTTCTGCTGATATCTCCGATAAACAACATAGAAATAAACTGCCAGAAACAGGACTATAACACTCAATACAATGATGGCAGCAGTTGACATTCCTTTGCTTTCCTGTTCTTTTACATCTGCATTAGCCTTTACATCCTGCTGAGTTGTTGTCTCTGCATTCTTGATACTTTCCTGAAGAGCTGCAGCAGCCAGGGATTCTTCCTCTGCAATTTTTGCGTCAAACGCATCAAAATCTGCCTGTGTGACATTTGCTTTTATATAATCGCATAATGCAATGGTATCGGAATAAGCTCCCGCAGAATTTTGACTCTTTAATATGACACAAATCACCTGTCTGCCGTTTAAATTCTCATACGTTACTAAAGTTCCGCCTGCCTCGTTGGTATATCCTGTCTTTCCACCAATACAGTCCTCATAATAATAATCCTCTCCCGGACGAATCATACGATTATTATTCAGCCAGTACCTTGTCTCCTGACAAAGATTGGTAGGCGGAACATCATATCTGATGGTGGAACAAAGGGTACGAAATGTTTCAAAATTCTGATAGGCATTCATTCCAATAATCGCCATATCATGGGCAGTTGTATAATGTCCCTCGTCATGAAGTCCATGGGCATTTTTAAACTGAGTATTGGTACAGCCCAATGCAGCTGCTTTCTCCGTCATTTTCTGAGCAAATGCATCCATGGAGCCTGCAACGGCTTCTCCTAATCCATTGGCAAGATCATTACCGGAAATCAGCATCAATCCGTATAAACACTGCTCTACCGTCAGTTGCTCTCCTTCCGCTGCATAGGCAGAACTGCTGCCCGGCTCAACGGTATATACAGCGTCATGAGAAAATGTAATCACATCTTCCATCTTGAGATTTTCCAATGCCAGAGTTGCCGTCATAATTTTCGTAATACTTGCCGGATACTTTGCATCATTGATATTTTTCTCATACAAGGTAAATCCGGTTGCCATATCCACTACGATTCCGGCTTCCCCCACAATTTCCGGAGGTGCTGACAGAGTCTGCGGTACATTTCCTGTCCTTATCACCGGTATCTTACTTTCTGTCTGCACTGCGCTTTGTACCCCTCCATTTTCAACCGACATTCCAGTCTCATCCGCATAACCAACTGTACTTATACTCATTAACAAACTGGCTGACAGTAATCCAGCCATCATCCCCCTGCTTTTTTTCCATAAGTTCATGTATTGTCTCCTCTAACGTTTTTTATACATTTTTTTCCAGTACGCCCACAATCTTTAACACTTTGCCACGGCTGTTTTTTACACCAAATAATTTACAAATGCAAGGAATTTTTTCCTGTTTGTGATTTAAGATATGACATTTGAACTGTACCAAATCGTCTTTCGTATTCTGCACCTGGTCCATTTTTTCATGGCATAACTCCCGGTCTTCCGCAGCTATATATCGGAACATATTTTCTTTGACCTGTTCCTTTGGTAATTCATATCCAAAGACCTTCTTCCAATTCTCATTACAATACAACGTATCTTTTTTACAACTGTAATCAAAAATAATATCTTCTGTATATTTCGAAACCATATAATATCTATGCAGATTAATTGCATTCTCTGACTTCGCCACAATCAGATGGAAAATAAAATATCCGCTGATCAGAATCAATGTGGCACCGAGAACTACTCCTAAAAAGATTACATTATCTGTTACATCACTGATATTTGCCTTAACGCTTTTGGACGAAACAACCATAATGATTTCCCAATCATTATAATCTGTACTAGAATAACAAATATAGCGTGTTCCACCTGTTTCATTTTCAAATCCAAGAATTCCTGCTTTCTTAGATTTCATATAACTCTTTAAGGTTTTCTCATTTCGTTCGTTATTCAAAATATCACTAATATCCTGAATACTGCTCTTTTCCTCTCTGGATAATACCGTACCGTCCTGTTTGATAATGAACGGTTTTCCCTTGCTGCTTACACTGTCAAGACCAAGAAAATCTGAGAATTCATCCAAGCTGCATTCCACAAGATATACTCCTGCCACACCTTCTTCTGTTTCAATCGGCATGGAAAAACGGATTCCGGATATCATACCCTCTTCATTTCGAACATCCTCAATATTCAAGTCACCTTCCATAACTTTCCGGAAAAATTTTTTCTCCGAATAGTCCACACTTCCATTTTGGGCAAGACCGATACCGGCTGCATTGATAATATCAAACTTACCGAATCCGGCTTTCTTGGTCATTTTCCCGATTTTATTCAGTACATCCTCACTGGTATAATCTGCTTCCATTCCAATGGAGTAAGCAGTCATATCAAGTTCATGGATTGTTTCTTCTACTTTCATTTCCACACAGGCCGAGGCTTCCTCCATAATTTGTGCCAGATACTCCTCCGTCTGTT
>CALWLV010000046.1 GCA_944381595.1 uncultured Roseburia sp. | reverse complement strand
CGATACACATTAAGTAATTATTTTTGGATTCATCCAAAGCAGATGTATTAAAATTCGTTCCTGGCGTAACCACACGAATGACTTCCCTCTTTACCAGTCCCCTGGCCAGTTTGGGATCTTCCACCTGTTCGCCTATGGCAACTTTGTAGCCTTTACTCACCAGCTTATTTAAATACATTTCCACAGCATGATGAGGAACGCCGCACATAGGTGCCCGTTCCTCAAGTCCGCAATCTTTACCTGTCAGGGTTAGCTCCAGTTCTTTTGACACCAAAATGGCATCATCAAAAAACATTTCATAAAAATCTCCCAGGCGGTAAAACAGAATACAATCTTTATACTGTTCTTTTGTTTTCACGTATTCCTGCATCATCGGTGATAATTTGCCCATGTTTTAGCCTCTCTTCCCCATATAATAAAATCCTTTGGATTCTTCCAGTTTTACCGGAACAATGGTTCCTATCAGGCTTTCATCACCCGGAAAATGTACGACGATTCCGGAACTCAACCGTCCGGTCAGATATCCTTCCAGCTGTTCGTTCTTTTCTTCTACCAAAACATCCATGGTTCTTCCCTGGAATCTCTCAATCCGCTCTGTTGCAATACTCTGTACTTCTTTTAACAGGCGGTCAAAATTTTTCTTCACTACCTCTTCCGGCACCTGCTCCTCCATAGCGGCAGCCGGTGTTCCGGTACGTTTGGAGTAAATAAACGTAAACACACTGTCATATCGCACCTTACGAATCACATCCATGGTTTCTTCAAAATCTTCCTGGGTTTCACCCGGAAAGCCAACAATAATATCTGTTGTCAGGGAAATATCCGGCACTGCTGCACGGATTTTCTCTACCAGGGCAAGATAACTTTCCTTGGTATAGTGTCGGTTCATCTTTTGTAAAATACGACTGCTTCCCGACTGCACCGGAAGGTGAAGCTGACAGCAGATTTTCTTGGATGTTCTCATGACTTCAATCAATTCATCGGATAAATCTTTCGGATGGGACGTCATGAAACGAATTCGTTCCAATCCCGGAATTTTTTCTATTTCCTGCAGTAATTGTGCAAAGGTCATAGGCTGTTCCAGATTTTTTCCATAGGAATTTACATTCTGTCCCAGAAGCATGATTTCCACCACATTGTCTGCTACCAGTTCCTGAATTTCTTTTATGATATCTTCCGGTTTTCTACTGCGTTCCCGTCCTCTTACATATGGCACGATGCAGTAACTGCAGAAATTATTGCATCCAAACATGATATTCACGCCTGACTTAAATGGATATTTCCGCTCCACGGGAAGTTCCTCTACAATCTGATCGGTTTCCTTCCAGATATCAATGATTGTGCTGTTGCTGTCAAAACGTTCCCAGATTAATTCTGCAAATTTATAATTATTGTATGTTCCAAAAATCAAATCTACAAACCGGTAGCTTTTTCTTAATTTTTCCACTACCAGCTCCTCCTGCATCATACAACCACAGAGAGCAATGAGCATATGTGGATTTTTTTTCTTAATATTAGATAAATAACCCAAATGACCATAGACTTTCTGATTGGCATTTTCCCGAACCGTACAGGTATTGTAAATAACAAAATCAGCGTCTTCTGTTTCTACGGGAACATAGCCGATTTCTTCCAGAATTCCAAGAAGTTTCTCTGAATCCCTCGCATTCATCTGACACCCGAAGGTTTGAACGCAACAAGTCAGGGAACGTCCCAGTTCTTTGTTTTTCTGTTCCACATACTCTTTGCATTTTTTGATAAAATAATATTGTCTTTCCGGCTCTGTTTCTGGTGCCGGACCATTGGTGGAAATCTGTTCTAAATCAATCTTTGTATACATGTTTTCTTCCTTTTCTCTTTTCTTCTCATTTGTCTGATTATCCATAAAAAAGCCTGTGACAGATTGCCACAGGTTTGTGATTAACCGGCTGGATTTAAATATAACTGATATACATTGTTTAAATCAGCATTGGCAGCCAGCAGACTTTGTAATTCTTCGGAAACCTGTTTTGACAGAATCTGAAAATTTGTATCGTTTTTAATTTTTTGTTCATCAAATTCGTCTTCCACAGTGAGATTATGAACTTTGTAACCATCCTCTCCATTTGCAAGAAATAAAACATCAAGAGATGGCAGCAGTTCCGCATAATTGTATAATTTCACCTTATAGGCAATTACAAGTATGGTATAATCTCCATTTATCACATCAAGTTCAGGCTGATAACAGACAACATCCGAAACCTGTTCTACATATTTTTTGTGAATGGCAAAACGATCCGCATTCAGACTTTCCGCGGAATCAATATATTTTGCCATTTCATTCACATCTCCACTGAGGTAATATGCCTGATAAAAAGAGTCAATAAATGACACCAGTTCAGAAGATGCATCCTCCGGTTTCCATGTAAAATTCTGTTCTGTGGCAGATTCTTTGCTTTCTTTTTGTTCTGTCACGGTCAGATCCGATTGTTTTTCCCCATTCTCCTTCTTCTCTTTAGGAAGAAAGAAAAGAACCAATGCTAAAATAAAAAATAGGACAAGAATTCCAACTGCCATCATCTGTCTCATTTTATTTCGGTCGGATTTTTTCTGTGTTTTATGACGTACTTCAACAATCTGAACTTCATCATTCTGATTGCTCTTCTTCTCCATCAATTGCCCTCCTCTTATCTGTGGATTATCCCGAATCATTTTAACAGATTCCCATAAAAAATGCAAGAAAGACTTGCAATTTT
>CALWLV010000045.1 GCA_944381595.1 uncultured Roseburia sp. | reverse complement strand
TTTATCCCCATTCCGGATTTCTCCTTTTGCCACCAACCGGGCATAAGCATATACATAATAAACAACCTGTGGAATCAGACGACCGATATTGATGGAGTTTGCAGAAGAAAACTGGAATCCCTTTTCATCCATTTCCTTCGCCAGTTCTTTGTTTCCAAAGATAGCCTTGACACCGCTCTGTGCCTGGTCGAAGTTTCCATGGATTCCAACTACAAAAGTATTCTCTCCCTTCTGTGTTACCATCTGTTTTTCCTGAATCGGACTTACCCCTCCCTTAGGATAAAATACCACAATCCTGGTATTTGGCACATCTGCAAATCCTGCCAGTGCAGCCTTTCCGGTATCTCCTGAGGTCGCAGTCAGAATGACGATTTCATTCTTTACATGATTCTTCTTTGCTGATGTAGTAAGAAGATGAGGCAGGATGGATAACGCCATATCCTTAAATGCAATGGTAGCTCCGTGGAACAATTCCAGATAATAAGCACCATCTGCCTTCTTTATCGGTGCAATCTCTTCTGTATCAAATTTGGAATCATATGCTTTGTTGATGCAGTTCTTCAATTCTTCCTCAGTAAAATCAGTGAAAAATCTGCTCATAACTTCATAAGCAACTTCCTGATAACTCATTTTGGCCAATTCATCCACTGATTTATTTAATTCCGGAATAATCACTGGTACAAATAAGCCTCCATCATCTGCCAGGCCCTTTAAAATTGCCTCGGATGCAGTTGCTGTCTGACCGCTTCTGGTACTTTTATACATTACTTCCATGGTTGTCCCTCTTTCTTTTTCATCAAAATTCTTTTCCCATTGTATGGTGCTGTGATACAATTGTACACCCGTCACATACAAACCTTATCATATCACAGTTTTTTCCATAAGACAAGATATTTTTGAAGATTCCCTTGCATACCTGTCTTTCTTTGTGTTATTCTATAAAAAATCATTCAGAAAGGAGTCCTCATTATGGAAAAAGGTGTATTTCAGGCTCAAAAAAAAGATGGCAGTATCTATTATCGCGCTTCTTTGACTTATCGAAATAAGCACATAAGCCTGGGAAGTTTTTCTACAGAAAAAGAAGCACATAAGGCTTATGAGGAAGCTCTGTTTCTCTGTTTTCAGCCGGAAACCGGACTGAAGGATTACCGGAGAGAGGATTCGGTTCTCTCCTTTACCAAATGGGTTGTTCTCATAAACTTCCGGGATAATGGCCTGTATTTTAAAACTCCGATTTATTTGAAATCCCGGTACTTTGAATATTATCTGGATCAGGATACCGTTCTGAAATTTGACGTGGATGACCTGTTTTTTTACTCCACTCACACCATTATGCAACGCGGCGGCCATCTCTTTGTTGCAGACTATGGTATGCAAATCAATATTTTAAGCCGCTATGGCATTAAGAATTTTTCTGTGCCTGGAAAAGATTATCGCTTTGTAAATGGGGATGAAACAGATTTCCGCTATCATAATATTGAAGTGATTAACCGATATTACGGAGTAACAAAAGTATGGAAAGAAGGGAAAATCAGCTATATCTGCAAAATCCATATCCATGGTGATTTTCTGATTGGCAGATTCAAAACAGAGCAGGAAGCTGCCATTGCCTATAATAAGGCTGTGGATTTCTTATGGAAAAACGGGGTTCAAATACAATACAGCAAAAATTATATCGATAAAATGGAGACTTCGGAATATCTTTCTATTTATGAAAGGATTGAAATACCAAAAAAGATCAGGGATTATAATCCCTGATCCTCCATCCAGTCTACGATTGCCTGTGCAACAGCTTCCGCATAGGTTTCTTTATTTTCTTCATAATCTGTAATGTCATTTTCATTCTTTACAGAACCCATGCCTAATACAAGACTTGGACCAATACAATTCTCATTGGTATAATAATCGTCTGCTGTTGATTCTGCAGTTCCGGCATCTACTGTATTTACCCTTGCTCCCGCATCCTCCAATGCCTCAAGGATAAGATTTGCTGCATCATCTGATGACTGTGGCCGTTTATGATGAACCCAGGCAGTCACTCCACTCTTCTGATCTGTGCCATCATAGCTGTCTCTGGTCAGAGTAATCATAAGATCTGCATATACATTATTTGCCAAATCTGTTCTGTCTTCCTCGTCCACTGCATCGTTATCTTCTCTGGTCATATATACCAGAATTCCCTTTTCATTTAATTTTTGCTTCATTAATTGGGCAAACTCCAGATTGTATTCGCTTTCACTCATCCCTGAATCTGTGTCTGAAGTATTTCCTTTTGCATAACCTCCCAAAGCCGCATCGATACATACGATTCTGACACCATCCTGTTCATTGGCATCGGCAGAATCATCTGCACTTCTTTCCGGAATATCTGCCAGTGCCAAAGTTGTCAGTTCCTCTCCGGTTTCTCCTTCATTCTCACCGGATGCATTTTCCTGTGAAGTGTTTGTTTCTGCAGTTTTGGATGCCTCCTCGGCCTGCTTCTTCTCGATGTAATTTCTATGCTGAATCAATCCCATCATGATAATCGCCTCAATTATGATAATCAAGAACAAAATCATTTGTGGTTTATATCTTTTCATCATACTATTCTTCATTTATACACTCCCAATGTGATTATTTCGCATTTATATAATTAATCAGACCCTCTGCCTGAATGATTTTCTGCATAAATTCCGGGAATGCCTGACCCTTATACTCTGTTCCCTTTGTCTTATCATAAATCATACCGCTATCAAAATCCACTTCCACTTCATCCCCTGCTTCAATGGCCTGTGCAGCTTCTTTGGATTCAATAATTGGAAGTCCGATGTTAATGGCATTGCGATAAAAAATTCTTGCAAAAGTCTCTGCAATCACACAGCTTACACCTGCTGCCTTAATGGCAATCGGTGCGTGTTCTCTGGAAGAACCACATCCAAAGTTTTTATTTGCAACAATGATATCACCTTTCCTGACATTTTTTACAAAATTCACATCGATATCTTCCATACAATGCTTTGCCAATTCAGAAGGATCCGGTGCATTTAAATATCTTGCCGGAATAATGACATCCGTATCCACATTATCTCCAAATTTAAAGACTGTTCCATTTGCTTTCATGATTTTTCCTCCTATAAGCCTAATTCACATGGACAGGAAATCTTTCCTGTAATTGCAGACGCTGCTGCCACTGCCGGACTTGCAAGATAAACTTCTGACTCCGGATCTCCCATACGTCCTACAAAGTTTCTGTTTGTGGTAGCTACTGCTCTCTCACCCTTTGCAAGAATACCCATATGTCCTCCAAGACAAGGACCACAGGTCGGTGTACTCACTGCCGCACCAGCCTTAATAAATGTTGCAATCAAACCTTCCTCAATTGCCTGAAGATAAATCTTCTGAGTTGCAGGAATCACGATGGTACGCACATTCTTTGCCACATGTCTTCCTTCCATCACCTTTGCTGCAATTCTTAAATCTTCCATACGTCCATTAGTACAGGAACCAATCACTACCTGGTCGATTTTTATATCCCCCACTTCATCAATGGTTCTTGTATTTTCCGGAAGATGTGGAAATGCAACAGTCGGCTTTAATTCATCCAGACGGATGACATAAGTCTCTTCATATTCTGCATCCTCATCTGCTTCATATACCTTATACTCTCTTGTGGAATGTTCCTTCATGTATTCTATGGCAAGATCGTCCACAGGGAAAATACCATTCTTTGCACCTGCTTCAATTGCCATATTCGTCATGGCAAAACGGTCATCCATAGTCAGATAGGAAATACCATCTCCAACAAATTCCATGGACTTATACAGCGCACCGTCCACACCAATCATACCGATGATATGCAAGATAATATCCTTACCGCTAATCCATTTCGCCGGCTTTCCGGTCAGTACGAACTTCAATGCAGAAGGTACCTTAAACCATGCCTTACCGGTTGCCATTCCCGCTGCCATATCGGTGGAACCAACTCCTGTAGAGAATGCTCCCAACGCACCATAGGTGCAGGTATGAGAATCTGCTCCAATGACTACATCACCGGCTACAACCAGTCCTTTCTCCGGAAGAAGGGCATGCTCAATTCCCACTTCTCCTGTTTCAAAAAAATTCGTGATATCGTTTGCAAGTGCAAATTCCTTTGCACATTTACATAATTCAGCGGATTTAATATCCTTATTCGGTGTAAAATGATCCAGGACAATCGCTATTTTGTCCTTATCAAATACACCGTCCACTTTCATCTTCTTCATCTCTCCAATTGCTACCGGAGATGTTACATCATTTCCCAAAACAAGATCTAAATTTGCTTCAATCAGCTGTCCTGCTTCTACTTTATCCAATCCACAGTGTGCTGCCAGGATTTTCTGGGTCATTGTCATTCCCATGGATATTTCCTCCTTTTTTGTTAAAAATTTACATTGACTTTGATTTTATCACACTTAAGACCCAATGTAAAGGATTTTCCTAAATGGAATTTTCCCGGGTCTCCACAATCTGAAGGATTTCCGGAAGCAGATCAGGGTCTTTTTCCGTGATATCTTTAATCATATTCTTACATCGTTGAATTCTTTCCCTGCTGTAATCCAATGTTTTTCTCAGACCTTTTTTCTGCTTATTGAGGCTTTCCTCCAATTCGTCCATCACGTTTTCATCTACCATGGCATTTAACTGAGAATTCCACATGGATTCATCACTCAACTCCAGTTGTTTCAACAGATCCTCCACTTTCTGATGCTCTTTGTACAGTTCATCCCACAACCTTGTACAAACCTGCTGTTCCTTTTTCGCTGTCAGATAAAGCCTCCAATAATTACTCAACTCATAGGAATTGCGAATTTTAATTTTTTTATAGGTATAATCCAGCCGGTTCTTCACATTGACATAAAGGAGGCGGTGTTTATTCAACAAGCCCACGGTTTTTTGCATTTTCTTTTCGTTTAAGCGTATTTCCATCACTTTTCTTCGATATAAAACAATCAACCCAGTAATCATTGCAACAGCCACTGTCACGCTTGCAGAAATTCCAATGGTAAAATCATAATCTGTATTCAGGTGAAAATAAAACATGACACCCAGGGTCACTGCAAGAATGGCCAGTACAAACATGGCTGCATTTCGAATGTATTTCATCTTCCGCTCACAATCTTTTCTTTCATAAATCAGTCCTGCTTTCTCTCCTTCAATATGATGAATGTTTGTTTTTGTAGATTGCATATAGGTCTCATCTTCATGAATTTCCTTCAGAATTTCCTGCATTTTATCTTCATTTTGCTGAATATAATGAAATTTGTCATCCGGAATTTTCGTCCCAAAAGACTGATAGGCATTCTTATCTTCTCTCAAACTTTCTATTCTTCTGATACTGGCACAGAGTTCCTCTTTTTTCTCAGGATCCATCTGCCGGATTCTGCGGATATCCTCCAGATATCTATTGACTGCTTTATATTCCTTTTTTGCATCTGTGGAACGTTTGGAGCTATCCAGAATTTCTTCACAGCAAGCCTCCACAAACTCCAGTTTTTCTCTCTTTTCCTTATTGTTCATCGATTTCTCCCGATTTATGTAATATTTTCTTCTTCCTGTTTCCGGTAATCTTCCTTCCACATTTTCAATGTATCTATCCCAGCTCTATTGTAAAAATCTCTGATATCCGGACTCTC
Source organism: uncultured Roseburia sp. (assembly GCA_944381595.1). Classification (GTDB taxonomy): domain Bacteria; phylum Bacillota; class Clostridia; order Lachnospirales; family Lachnospiraceae; genus CAG-303. The sequence goes on along the minus strand of CALWLV010000045.1, from coordinate 13,257 downwards.
AAGAATTCTTTGCCTTTCTTCTCTTATTCTGTCCTGAAATTGTTCGAACATTACCTCTGAAAATTGATATTTTATGGCCATGTCCTTTTTTTTCTGTTCAAAATCAATTTCCGAATATTGCCGTTTCTGCTTTTCCCACAAAAGAAGGGCATAAATCATATGTTGCAGATATTCTTTTTTCTCTGTGTAATCCATTGCCCTTTCAAAACAATCAAAGGCTTTTTCGTAATGAAATCCATGAATTTCCAGTATTCCCATATTATTCCATACATCAGCTGCCATATTCTCCGACAAATCAGGCTGTTCCAGGATAAAACGATATTCTTTTTCTGCTTCCTGATACATTCCCTGCCTATATAACAAATCAGCCCTTGCCTTTGCATTCTCAGCCGGAGTTCTATTTCGGATATGCCGGAATTCATCCAAAATCTCTGCTTTCTCTGCTTCCGAGTAATATGTTACAGATTCAATCACATCTCCTGCCAAATCTGTATAGTGTTTCCCCGATAACAAATCCACGTTCAGCTTTTCAAGCAACCGCTCCTCTTCCATATCATGTAAAAAAGAAAAAAATGTCTGATTAAAAAAGGTTTTATCAATGACATAAATATGGTTTCTAAGATAATAGCACAATTCTTCCATGGATGTAATCCAAAAACCTGATATCTCAATATAAAGCCTTACCCCCGGCTTCTTTTTTGTTAAAATGAGGCCACTCATACTTCCTCCATTCTGCTCCTATAAGGAAATTCTTTTGATTATCTTTTTCCCCGATGATGGAAAAAAAGGACCAAATCCCATGTCTTCCACAACAATTTCAAATTCTTTCTCATTCTCATATGCCAGTGTGATTTTTACACATAATGTCTTATCCCGTCTTTTGGGAAAACCGGTAAGCGGAATGAGAAGTTCCTGGCTTCCATGTTGAAACGGAGAAATCAGAACCAGGTGAATTTCCTCCGTGTTGTCAACCAGAAATTCTGCCTGCCCTTTGCTATCCGTCCAGCTCTCTCCAGGTTTGGAAAATGTATACATATTCTTTCCATCTTCCCCGGTATCCACACAAATCCAAAGGGATGTTCTTCCCTCACAGTAAATCTGCAATTCCGGATTTTCCTCTATCTCCACGCTGGCGGCTGCTCCATCTGCATACAGGTTAAAACCTTTAAAAGCCTTTCGTTTCTTACAAATCTCTCTGACCACCTTCTGATACCAGTTTTCATAAAAACCAATACCGGAAAAAAATACACTGCTTACGATATGTGTTTTATAGTCCTCTTCCAGATAATGACAAAGTGCTTCATCTGCTTTCTGTCTTCCTTCTTCCGTTCGCAACATGTCATAACATACCATGCCCGACAAATCCTCTTCTTCCACAAAAATCATAATCTTATTTTTTTCTTTTTTCTTTGTCATATTCTGACAAAAAAATCGTTTTTCGTCCATGAAAAACAGAGTCACATCATTTGCCCAAAGCTCTTTTTTATTTGCCAGTGTATAAAAAGCAAAACATTCGGTATGAGAACGGAGCCTGATTTGATGTTTCTCAAATCCATAGGTTTCGAACAGGTTTTTCAAAAACCCGAGTATTTCTGCTCCCGGCTGTTCCACCGTGAACACCAAAACTTCCGGCTGTCCCTCTCCAATCAGAGCTTTTGTCTTCTCATACAAAGATTTCAAATAAATTTCCAGCAATGTCTTTCCGGTATACGTTCTGTTCTCAATATATACAACTTCCTCTTTCTGATACATATCAAGAATCCTGTCCACCCGATTGCCAGTATTGCCATATTCCGCAGCAAATACCGCCTCATCGCCAATCAGCCATTCCTCCATATATTCTTTTTTGTAAAGTACCATGGGAATTACATATCTTCCATCCTCCCCATTCATGCTCAGGGACCTGGGAAAAGGATTCCTGTTCTCAAGATAAGAGACGCTGGCAAATCCAGATGATAAATCAATTCCTATGGAACGCAGTTTTTTTTCTTCCATCCTTATCTCCCTGCTACATTATTGTAAAAATACTTTCATTCAGTTTTTGATCCAAATAATAAGATGTCATTTCTTCTTTCCAGTTTTGTTCGCTATCATGTTCCATACTGTAAATCATATGATTAATCCTCTCAAACTGACTTCCTGTCTGGCACAGCGCACTTTCCTGCCCGGACAATTCCTGCAACTGTTTCTGCTCCACCTGTTTGTTCCTCTCTGTAATCATGTATTCTATTGTTTCATCAGAAAACAGCAAAAACTCACAGGTGAAAATTCCATAGCAGACGTGTTTCATCTGTCGCACACGAAAAGGTGCTTCGGAACTTTTTTCTCTAAACTGTACCAACACTTCGCTGTCCGGATTCGTCCGGTATTCCAGCACACAATGTTCTTCCACCCCGAAAGGCAGTTCAAAATACTTGCTAAATTTCTGATAAAAGGCAAACACTTTCTGTCTTTCCCACATTTCCTGAAGAATCTCTTTTGCGATTTCTATTTCTCTCTCATTCAGAGTCTCCTTCCCGGAACGGTCCTTTAGCCATGCAAGCATACATAGATAATGTACATTTTCCCTGTTGGACAACGCTTTTGAAATCGATTCCATCCAATATTCCTCTTTTGGATTGTATTTGACAAAGTAATTATAAGCCTTCTGAATCAGACAGGCACTTTTTACCTTCTCTCCTGCACCATTTAACAAATAAGAGGCAAACACGGGATCCATCTCACTGCCGGATACTCCGGTAAATAGCATTTGTACCAGAATCTTTTCTTCCAGTTCCCTGCTCTCACACTGAAAATTCTTTACTTTTTTCCAAATTTCCTGCATCTCTGCAGTCGGACCATCGTAATTTCTGCACAGATAATCCAGCGTACATTCGTTATATGTTCCATTCCGAAAAGCCTTAAGAGCCAATTCCACAAGGGTCTTTCGTTCTCCCTCAAGACGTATCATAGCATCCACACACTTAAACAGTAATTTATTGTCTATTCTGCAAGGATAACTGGACAATAAAACAAATGCCCTCTGATACAAACCATTTCGAATGCAGAGTTCTATCATATGTTTTTTTGCCTCCGGATAAAAATCAGAAATATCCGTATATTTCAAATAGTGATGTACCACCTCTTCCTGTCCGGTACCTGCATAATAAGCAATCATTTGCTGCTGAAGATCACGTTTATACTCTTCCCGGATATCTCTGTTCCTGATGAGTTTTTCCATAATCTCCGCAGCTTTTGTTCTATATTTCCCGTAATGCAGATACTGGTCATTCAGGTACAAAAGCAGTCCAAAATGTTCACCATTTGCCTCATAACAAAGATTCAGCAACGATTCCTCTGACCATAAATGCTGTTTTCTGTAATTCACAGCCTGAAGAAAACGATTTCCATGTACATCTGCAAATACCAATGCAGCATCAGTGGAAAAAATTCTTCCATAAGCTCTTCCTCTTAGAAACGGAATGCGTTCCTGCGTTTTTGTTTCCTTATGAACGACAATCAGTTCCCTGATTTCCGGATTATCGCATATGACCAGATATGTATTCAGCAAGTCCGGAATGTTTTCCAGATATTCCACTGAGGGCACGATATCTTTCATCAGATCCTTATATACCACTGCCAGTTTATCATTTATTCTTCCCTGTAATATAGACTCCCGGACATGCCACTCTATATTTTTCCTGTATAAGCGGTAAATATTTTCCATTTCTTCACGATATTCAATGACTTTCTTATACAGAAAATCCAGCCGTTCCCCTTTCAGGGTAATGTTGTATACAAAATACAAAAGTATGACTTCCGGAATCTTTCCCTCATAATCAAATGGAATGGAATGCATATAGTATTCATATAAACCGGTAATTTTTAAATTATGTTCCACTGCTTTTTCATACCACGGAAAATATTTCTGTTCTGTTTTTGTTCCCTTAATCAACATTCCTACAATTTCGGTCAGAACTGCAGAATCCGGCTGTAGCTGATACAACCCTGTCAGAATCCGGAACAACCCCCGGTCAAAATTACGCTCCATTTCACATAATTCCAATATCCTTTTACTAAGCTTTTCTGATATGTAATTCTCTGAAATTCCATATGCGATGACCTGCTTCTCATAATCATCCATTACTCTTAGCAAAGATGGAGTCTCATTATAAACCATCAGGCTTTCATAATACATCAGAGGACTTCTCATTCCTCTGTTATATTGTTCTTTCATCCGAATTAATTTCAGGCTTTCATTCCTGTCGTAATTATCATCGATATAAAACAAAATCCATAACAGCTGCCAGCTTTCTGCCCTGTCTTTATAATAATCCTGCACAATTTCTCTTGCACGTTTTTGTTCCTGGACATTATGATAAAACAGTGCCCGTACATACAAATAATAGCAATATACCATCACATCTTTCTGGAAATTTCCCTCCAGTTGATTTTCAGCTTCCTCCAGAATCAGTCTGCTTTCTACTTTTTTCCCCTGAATGGTCATAATCTGAGCCTGAAACAGGCGAAAAATCAGCGCGTCGTCCGATACCCTCCGCAGTACCGACAAAATGTTCAGAGATTTCTTTTCCCACTCCTTCAGTTTTATTTTCTTCATACGAAAATTAAGATATGTATGGTATAGTTTGATCATTTCTCTTTTACAGGTAAGATACTTTTCATGATCCCAATTTTGTTCCCTATGGGGAATGTGAATACGAATATGAATTTTTTGCTCCCACTGCAAAGATTTTACCGTAATCGTCCCATAATGGTTTCCCGGGCGCAATCCTTTTCTGTCTATGACATAGGGAATCTCACAAATATTTCCTATAAAATCCTGTCCGCTCCATTCCTTTTTCTCTGGTTTTATAAAATCGCCATCTATTTGAAGCTCCACATGAACATATCCCCAGTGATCCTTTTCCAGAACCAGTTTATCTCTGTAAGTTTCCTCCGGATTTTCATAATACTTCTCCGTTTCCTTAATCAGGAGATTCACTGCCTTTTTCTTATGAATGCCTATTAAGAATTCTTCCATGGCAATCTGCTTATTCTGTCCCTGAATCAATCCATCGTATTTCGCCTTCCAGTTATAATTTTCTTTTAGAAAAATTCCGGAAAAACGAGCTGAACAAAAAAGTCTCAGAGCCTCTTCGTTTTCTTTCTTCGCAAGTTCTACAAAAGAATCCAGTTCATTGATTTCCCCTATGGAGGTATCTGCCTTTTCCTGTACAACTTCTATTTTAAATGGAATCTCCTGTTCCCCACCATTTGAAACCACAGTAACTACACCCTGGATGGTTGTTCCTGCTTCCACGCAGAAAGCATCCGCATGGTAGCGAATGAGATTCCTGTTTCCTTTAAAATATTCTGTTTTTAATTTAAAATGGCTGTCAGAAGAATAAACAACTCCCTTTAATGTTCCCTCCCCGCAATTTTCTACACGAATGCAGCCTTCTTTCTGCTGTTCTGACATCAGGGAAATGGTAATTTCTTCCGTATCCAATTTCATTTGAGGCGTATCGTATGCTACGATACCCAGCGATAATCTGTCAATGAATTCTTTCATAATACTCCTCTCACTCTGTTTCCCTGCAAATGTACTCCATATGCTGCCGTATCATCTTCTCATATCCCATCTCGGAAGGCTCATAAAAATGCCGGCCTGCCAATGCATCCGGCAGATACTGCTGCTTCACATAATGGTTAGGGAAATCATGAGCGTATTGATATCCAAGTCCGTGTCCCAATTTGGCCGCTCCCTTATAGTGGGCGTCCTTTAAATGAACCGGAACATCCATGCCAATCCCTGTATTTTTACTGTCTTTCACAACTTCTAATGCCTTGTCCACTGCCATATAGGAAGCATTGCTCTTTGGTGCACACGCAACATAAATGGCAGCCTGTGCCAACACGATTCTTGCCTCCGGCATCCCAAGCTGATGAACCGCATTGGCAGCTGATACAGCCAGGATTAATGCATTGGGATCTGCATTTCCCACATCCTCGGAAGCACAGATCATAATTCTTCTTGCAATAAACGTTACACTTTCTCCCGCGTATAACATTTTAGCCAGATAATAGACTGCCGCATCCGGATCGGAACCTCGCATACTTTTAATAAATGCCGAAATGGTATCATAATGGTTATCCCCATCTTTATCGTAACGTACCGCCTTCTTCTGAATGCATTGTTCTGCCACTTCCAGCGTAATATGAATCTTTCCATCCTCTGATCTGTCCGTGGTTAAAATTCCCAACTCCACAGCATTCAATGCCATCCTGGCATCTCCATCGGAAATCTCCGCAAGAAATTCTGCCGCATCTTCATCCATTACAGCTCCAAAGGAACCCATGCCTTTCTTCTCATCATTCACCGCACGGTGAATCAATTCCAGAATATCTTCCTTCTCCAGCGGCTTCAGTTCAAAAACAATGGATCTTGACAATAAAGCACCATTGACTTCAAAATAAGGATTCTCTGTGGTGGCACCAATGAGAATCAGTGTTCCATCTTCCACAAAAGGCAATAGATAATCCTGTTGTCCCTTATTAAAACGATGAATCTCATCGATAAATAAAATCGTCTTCTGTCCATACATACCAAGGGTATTTTTGGCTTCCTCCACCACCTGTTCCATATCTTTCTTACTTGCAATGGTAGCATTAATCTGGTGGAATTTTGCACTGGTGGTTCCTGCAATCACTTTCGCCAGTGTTGTCTTACCGGTTCCCGGAGGCCCATAGAAAATGATTGAACTTAATTTATCTGCTTTAATCGCCCGATATAACAATTTATCCTTCCCTATGATATGCTTCTGCCCTACCACTTCCTCCAATGTGGACGGACGCAGTCTGGAAGCTAAAGGAGACTCCTTCTCCTTTTTTACTTCACTCATATATTCAAACAAATCCATGTTGTAAACTCCTCTATAATGTCAGTTTCAAACGCTTGAGAGTACGATATACGAACTCCTTTGTTTCTATTATAGTCCGGTGATGTCTCAAGTCAACCGTAACTTTTACCGGTTCCTTCTTTTCCCCCTGTTCCACCAGTATGGTCATGCAATCTTGACTGTTGTTTTTCTTTCCCCAGAGTTTCACATAATAAGCGGCAGCAGCTGCAATTTCATATTCATCAATCTGTTGGGCAGAATCCTCCAGGCGAATGTGGGCATTCTGACTTTTACTCAGATATGCCACCCGTTCTGCCTTTAATGCTCTCAGTCCCAGCATCTGGGAAGCCACATCTGCAAAATCTTTCTTTTCCACATCCTCCTCTACCAGTATTATATTTTCAATTCCTTCCACACCGCGTATGAGAACCGGACATATCCGATATACATTTGGTGCATTGCCCATAATTTTATCTACCACAATACTATATATCATATGCAGCATCGGTGTAATGAAAATCATAGCCAGTACAAACAATACACCCAGGAAGGTCAGTGAGGAGATCTCAAAGAACCAGCCCATAATGGTCACAGCCCCAATAAAACTCAGGATAATGATACCGCACATAGCCACTCTTAATCGGTTAAACGGCCTGCATACCTTAAACAATTCAACCAGAGTAGCAATGGCCAATCCCAGAAATGCCAATGTGGATGTCTGCTCCTCACCCAGTCGGAAGACCCAGCCAAATATTTCAGCTGCAATGACATTGGTAATCGCAATCAATCCACCCGGAATGGCAAGTTTTAATACATTCATCAGGAAACTTCCCTTGATTCGATTCAAGTTTGGTTCCATGGCAAGAATAAAAGATGGAATTCCAATACCCAGACCACCAATCAGTGTCAGCTGGATTGGCTGAAACGGATATTCCGCCGGAAAAAAAATAAATATCAAAGCCAGAAGAACCGAATATATGGTCTTCGTCAAATACAATGAAGCGGATCTTTGAATATTATTGATTGTCCTTCTTCCTTCCGCAACAATGGCCGGCATGGATGCAAAATCAGAATCCATCAGCACCAGCTGAGATACGTTTCTGGCCGCATCACTTCCGGACTGCATAGCAATACTGCAGTCTGCTTCTTTCAGCGCCATAACGTCATTCACACCATCTCCTGTCATGGCTACCGTGTGTCCTTTTTCCTTCAAAGCCTTCACCAGCTGCAATTTCTGTGCCGGTGTAACTCGTCCAAACACAACATACTCCTCGGCTGCCTGTTTGATATCCTCTTCCGTCTGCAATGTAGTGGCATCCACATAACGGTCTGCCCCCGGTAATTCACAGCGTTTTACAATATTGGCCACTGTTTTTGGATTGTCTCCGGAAATTACTTTGATATCCACACCCTGATTTCGGAAATACCGAAGTGTCTCCGGTGCATTCCTTCGGATTCTGTCTGTCAACAGGATAAATGCATATACTTTCAGATTTTGCGGCAAATGAGTGCCATCACAGTGCTGATCGGAATGTGCCAGCGTCAGCACACGCACTCCATCTTTTGCAAATCTTCCTTCTATCTCTTTATAATCTGCAGCCTTTTCTCCCATGATAAAATCCAGTGCCCCAAGGACATAAGTTCCCCGTTTCTTAAAATCAACCAGGCTCCATTTTTTTTCAGAAGAAAAATGAATTTTTCTCTCTACCTGATAATCCTCAACTCTTTTTGTCAGTGCGTCCCTGTTCTCCTCATATAATTTCATGGAATATTCCTTCAATGCCTCAAACGTTGGATTGGCATCGTTCAATCCATTGGTAAAGAAATAAATAATTTCATCAATTTGTTCCGGCTGAAACTCTTCTGAGAGGATTTCAACACCATATACATCCATCACACCCTCGGTAATGGTTCCTGTTTTGTCCAGACACAAAGTATCTACTCTGGCCAATGTCTCGATACAATACAACTCCTGAACAAGAGTTCGTTTTTTCCCCAGACGAATCACACTTACTGCCAGTACCACACTGGTCAGAAGTACAAGACCGGAAGGAATCATTCCAATCACCGCTGCCACAGTACTTACCACGGCATCCTGCAGAGTATTTTCCGGAATCTGAATCTGACGATAAAACAACAGCAATGTGATTGGAATCAACACAATACTAATGATCCTGATAATCGTCTTAATGGATGTTAACATCTGGGAATTTGGTTTCTTTAAGTATTTTGCCTGACTGGTAATTTTGTTCACATAATTATCTTTTCCCACATGAACTGCCTCAGCCAATACGGAACCTGACAACACAAAACTTCCGGAAAGAATCTCATCTCCGCATTTTTTATAAACCGGATCACTCTCCCCGGTAAGAAGACTTTCGTTTACCTCGCAGTCTCCCTCTACAATAATACTGTCCGTACATACCTGATTTCCATTTTTTAATGCGAATACATCCCCCAGAACCAAATCCTCAATTTTAATTTCCCGAAATTTACCATCCCTCAATACCTGAACAGATGGTTCCGAAAGGAGGGATAATTTATCAATGATTCGTTTCGAACGGATTTCCTGAAACACTCCGATAAAGATATTCCAGAAAATAACTCCCATAAAAAGCATATTTTTATAAGAATGAACCAAAAGCAGGCAACCTGCAAGAAACAGGTTCACAAAATTGAACAGCACAAATACATTGGAATAGATAATCTGACCGATACTTTTTGTCTTCACAGAAAAATTCCCATTGGCCAGACCTTCTTTCTTTCGTTTCTCCGCCTCTGCTTCTGTTAATCCCTGAATATTCTTTTCTTCTGTAGTCATAATAATACCTTCCCTTTTTCGTTTCCAACTTTTATCACCTATAGTTTACTGATATTATTCAGCCACGTCAATATATTATTTCTTAATTTATTCTTATTTAAAACTTTTTCCGATAACTGAATAAACTATATTGAGAAATAATACTGAGGTGCTAAACCATGAACACCGACTATCAGAAGATGAAATTGTCCGCCTCACATTATTATCATACCCATAAAAAACTGCTTTCCAGACATCAATTGCCTTCCACGGCCATAATTGATACCGGAATTTTTCCTCACACAGAACTATCCGGGCATCTCCGGGGTTTTTATGATGCTGTAAATCACAAAAGTTATCCCTATGACGATAACGGACATGGAACTCACATCGCCGGAATCATCACCGGAATTTTTCCATCCTGTCCTCTATTTGGAATAAAAGCATTGGATGAGAACGGTACCGGTAAAATACCGGATTTTATAGAGGGAATGGATTTTCTGCTTCAACACCACAAACAGTATCAAATCCGTGTTTTAAACATTTCCCTTGGCACTGCTTTTGATCACTCCAAAGAACAGAAAAACCTGATTGATTATGTGGAACATGCATGGGATCTGGGCATCACGGTCTGTGCTGCCGCAGGCAATAATGGTCCGGCACTGGGCAGTGTGACGGTACCCGGAATCAGCAAAAAGATTATCACCATAGGCACATATGATGATTATATCCCAATTCCCATCGATCATGCAGGAAACACCATCTCTCACTATTCCGGACGTGGTCCCACAGACGAATGTATTCTGAAGCCGGATATTCTCTGTCCGGGGTCCGGGATTGTAAGTCTGAACAACTCCGTCCGGGGGTATTCTCAAAAGAGCGGAACTTCCATGTCAACCCCCATTATCAGTGGAATATTAAGTCTTATCACTGCCTGTTATCCTGATGTAACACCGAAAGAACTGAAAAAAGCAGTCAAAGCCGCCCACAAACCTGAGACTCTCCACTTTGACTGCCCACTCTTCTTTTCTCAATTTTTCAATTAATAAAATCCCCACAGAATTTCTTTGTTCTGTGGGGGCAAATACTAGGCAAATTCCTTGCGCAGTCTTTTAATAATCTTTTTCTCCAGTCTTGATATGTAGGATTGGGAAATTCCTAAAAGATCTGCTACTTCTTTCTGCGTCATTTCCATACCATCCTCCCTGTTTAATCCATACCGCAATTCCACAATCGTTTTTTCCCGTTTGGATAATTTGCTGATTGCTTTCTTTAACATATGGATTTCTGCTTCATCCTCCAGATTCTTATATACAGTATCTTCTTCTGTTCCTAATATATCTGAAAGCAGTAATTCATTTCCATCCCAGTCCACGTTCAGCGGTTCATCAATAGAAACTTCCATTTTCGTTTTGTTATTTCTTCTCAGATACATCAATATCTCGTTTTCTATACATCTGGATGCATAGGTCGCAAGTTTTATGTTTTTCTCCTTATTATAGGTATTAATTGCTTTGATCAGTCCTATGGTTCCAATGGAAATCAAATCTTCCACACCGACTCCTGTGTTTTCGAATTTTTTGGCAATATAAACAACCAATCTTAAATTATGTTCAATCAGTACTGTTTTCGCTTCGCAATCCCTTTCGGTTCCAAGCTGATTTAATACGCTTGCTTCTTCAACTGCCTCCAATGGTGCCGGAAGAACTTCTGAACCTCCGATGTAATGCATTTCATTACCCGGCGTCAGAATCAGATTCCGAATTGTAGGAATCATTCTAAATTTCAAACCATTTCCAACTGACATATTTATAACCATCTATTTATACTCCTATTCAATATCATCTGATACCTGTTCCCGGCACATAATTTCCCTTTATAAATCCCCAGATATGCCGGCCCGGTTTCCAATTTACTCCCTTTTTTTAATAGAATCACATTTTCACATTCAAATGCTGTTAGGATACCATCCTCCTTTCCCAACGAATGAAATGGTATGATTCTGATTTTCTCCTGTGTTCCTCCTTTTCTCTGTAATAATTTTTTTGCAGTGGAAAAATCTATGATATGTACCGGAGCATGACTCAATGGCTCCTTCAGATTATTTCCGGAATCGTACAATGCCAGAATTCTGCATTCATTTTCCCTGTGCCTGAGCACAACTTCTATGATATCGTTTCTGGTTCCGGTTCTCCCCATTCTTATTCCATAAGCCCATACCCCTACGCGCATTACCAGATAAGAAATACCGGAAACACAGAAAAAAATAAGCAGATTTGACAGTCTGACATAATAAGATATGGATACCAGAATTCCTCCGAAGATGATTGCCGTCAAATACATGCACCCCCAGGAAATCACTCGTTCCTTCCATATTTCTTTTCCAAATGTTATTCTGCACATCAGAAAACTCACCGCAAAATATGCAGCTATTTTTCCCAAAATGCCCAAATTTACAGGAAGGATTATCAAACATGTAAGTACTCCGGCACCAAACAGGCTGCCAAGGAGATATGAAGTGGTGCGTATTTGTTTTTTCCGGATATAACCGGTGATTTTTAAGCTAAAATAATCCATCATGAAATTGGTCAGGAAAAATATGTCTGCATAAAAAATGTACTTCAAACTTTCTTCCTCCAATGTAACAGTTTGTATGTACCGTTGGTATGAACAGCCACACCGGCATGAATGTATTATCCCAATCCACTGTATAAAGCATGTCAATGGAAAGTAAAAGAAACGTAAAATATTGAGAACTGAAAAAACAGCACAGGGAAAAACACCTGTGCTGTTTTTTCAATCATTTATTTTTTACTCTTTTCTCTTTAAGAAATCCGGAATCTTTAAGGATGAACCTGTAGACTGCTGAGATGTTCTTGTCTCTCCTACCTGTACTTCTGCTCCATTTCTTGTCTGGGTTGTCTGTACCCTTGGCTGAAACGTAGTCGTAGCTGCTGTCTGTCTTGTGCTTGTACTAATAATCGGTCTTACACTTCCTGCAGAAGCCTTCACACCAGATGCAGCGTTATTCAAAGTTTTATTTGTATTCTGTGCCTGGATACCTGGAAATACCGGTGCCACAGGAGCTGCATCATCTGATTCCAAACCGGTTGCAATGACAGTGATGGTACAGGTATCCGGTTCTGATTCATCATATCTTGCACCGAAGATGATATTTGCGCCTTCTCCTGCCAGTTCCTGAACATAGCTTGCTGCTTCATTTGCTTCCATCAGACCAATATCACCGGCAATATTAATGATAATATGGGATGCACCTTCAATGGTAGTTTCCAGAAGCGGACTGGTAACTGCCTTCTGCACTGCTTCGTTGGCCTTATCATCTCCCTTGGCCGTACCAATACCGATATGAGCAATTCCTTTGTCCTTCATAACTGTCTGTACATCGGCAAAGTCAAGATTGATTAATGCAGGAACGTTAATCAAATCTGTAATTCCCTGTACGGACTGCTGCAATACTTCATCTGCCTTCTTCAATGCCTCAGGGAAGGTTGTCCTTCTGTCAACAATTTCAAGTAATTTATCATTTGGAATCACAATCAGAGTATCTACACTGACTAG
>CALWLV010000044.1 GCA_944381595.1 uncultured Roseburia sp. | reverse complement strand
ATTTAGAAAGCAATTGAAAAAGGAACATTCTCCGGAAAAATAATCATACTTAAAAAGTATTGATTTTAGGAGAATGTTCCTTTTTTGTTATTCAGGAGTTAAAAATCGTTATTTACCGACAACCCCTATCTTGTGTATGCAGTCTGTTTCACAAGCCCGCAAGCCAGGGCGGCTGATTTTACTTAGACGGCGTAGGAGATAAAACCATACCATCATCATCAAGCAAATATATCACGAATACTTTGTTTATCTGTGCAGGATAGGATTCTGCTATCTCTCCGTTGTAAATAACCTGAACCCGGTCACCAACTTCCAAATCAGGAATGGGAACATTTGAAATCACATCTAAGGATACAGATATTTTATCTGCCGATTTTATTTCGTTCGAATCGGAATCGGGTTTTACCAAAATGTTTTTCTCATTTACTTCAAGCACTTCAGCGTTGAAACAGGGATTTGTACCAGATGGTATATCTTTCGTATCTGTCAGCTGAAAAACTGCACCATCAGGTACACAAACTTCTTCCTTTGCACCGGGTGAATAAGAAAAGCCTGGCATTTGAGAAGATTTATCTGCTACGAAAACGATACTTTGCCCATTCTTCTGAAAGATGTACGTATGATTGCCGTCATCTCCACGAGCAATTATAAATTCGTCGTCCTCCTCGTAAGTTCCCGTAGCAAAGTAACTGCTTAACATTGAAAATGTAAAAGTGAAAGTTTTACTTTGCGGTTCCAGAGAGAGTGTTGCCTGATCCTTTTCCGACGAATAATGATAAACGGAAGTTTTGTAGTATTCCTCTAAATCAGTGACATCATAGGATTTTGGGTTTGTCAACAAACATACTGCCGTTATGGCACAGGTGATAACTGCCACAAGAATCATCCAAAATGCCGGTTTCTTATAATTTAATACACCTCTCACCCTTTCTTTTGCGCCTGTTTCCCCAAAAGCGAGAGGACAGGCAGTAATCATTTTTCGGGGTACACTGCAATTTATGAGTGCATCGGAATACGGTTTTTTAATTTCTGTGCCAAATTGACGAATCACCTTTTCATCACAGGCAAATTCAATATCCCTGCAAAAAAGGATATAAGCCACCCATAAAATTGGGTGAAACCAATAAATGGAAAGCAACAAAAATCCAAAGGGTTTCCATATATGGTCTTTACGCTTCAAATGTGCTTTTTCGTGAAAGATTACATACTCCATATCCGCTTCATTTATGGAAGAAGGAAGATAGATATGGGGACGAACAATTCCGAGAATAAATGGTGTGGAGATATGGTCGCATATCCAGATATTTTCTTTTTGCGGGACAGCTTCTCGAACTTTTCTGTAAATACAAATATAACTGATCAGCGTATAAAGCAGCATTGCAATGAGACCAATCAGCCAAATGACAGAAACTGCAGAAGTGATTACCATCATTGGATTTGTACCGTCGCCTGTATTCGAAGTCAATGACTCCGAAATAATCGGATTCACAGTTTGATTTACGATTGGAAAACCACTATGAATCGTTGGATTATCGGATACCATGATATTCTGTGGGATTGGTTCGGCACTGGGAATAAGGCTAAATACACTTTCCAAAGAAAATGGGCATATTAACCGTATGGCAACGAATGCCCACAGCACTCCCATAATCCACTTCGGAGCTTTCTTCAAAAGCAAACGAAGCAGGATCACAGCAAGGACAAGCCAACCCGCTAATATACTCATATTCAGAAGTTTAATAAAAACAGTATCCATTAGCTTTCCTCCTCATATTCTTCTACCATACGGCGTAATTGGGCAACCTCCTCCGGTGTTAAATTCTTTCGTGAAGTAAATGCAGCGAGAAAAGCGGGAAGTGATCCGCCAAAAGTTTCTTCCACAAATTTTTCACTCTGCATGGAATAAAACTCTTTACGGGAAATAATGGAAGTTACCGTTCCTTTGTTATTTTGAAAAATGCCTTTATCACAGAGTCTTTTTAAAACGGTATAAGAAGTGGTTTTCTTCCAGCTCAGTTCTTTTTCGCTGAGTTTTGCAAGTTTGGTTGAAGAAATCGGCTCATTTTGCCAAATAATATCTGCAAATCTTGATTCGATTACGCCCATATGTAAATCTTTCATAATGAAAATCTCCTTTCATACTACATATTGTAGTATATTTATATACTACAATATGTAGTACAAATTGTCAAGATATTTACAAAAATAAAGCAGCAGGGAAAATCCCTGCTGCTGTCTGTGTTTACTGTAGCATTTCCATTAATTCCTCTTTTGTAACTGAGAATGGATAATTCTTTAATTTTCCTGGATTTGCAAGGATGCTGTCGGCATCTTTTTCTAATAATGTATCGGAAACATTTACTTCGCCTAATAAGTCTTTGATGAACTGGCAGAAGTCATTCAATGAGGAAAACCCGAGAAGCTCCAGAACCTTTCTTCTTTCCTCTTCATTTTTGTAGGTTCTCAGATATCCGCCTAAGAATATACCTACAGCCTTTCCGTGGGGAACACCAAGTTCGTAGGTGATTGGATAACTCAATCCGTGAGGAAGAGAAGTACCGGTGTGAGTAATGGCCATACCGGCAATCATGGATGCATGAAGCATTTTTTCATAATCTTCGTCTGTCAGAGTATCTTCCTTTAAATGTTGTTTAAACTCACCCCAGACTTTTAAACCCTGCTCACTGTAAATGCGATTGAATGCATTGGAATTCGTATTTAAATAACTTTCCACCAGGTGGGACAGTGCATCTACGGATGTATTGACCAGACAGCTTCGGGAAGCGGTTTTTAAATATTTGGCATCTAAGAGTGCCAGAGTTGGATATATTTTATGGCTGATACTCTTTTTGGTACGCTGTTTATGTAAAGTCAGGATTGCATATGGAGTTACCTCTGAGCCGGTTCCACAGGTAGTAGGAACACATACCACCGGAAGATATGGCAGAGGATTTGGCTGATATAAAACGTCTTCAGAAGCGTCGGGATTTGCAATCATAAGAGAGATTGCTTTGGACGCATCCAATGGGGAACCGCCGCCGATTCCGATGATAAAGTCAACTTCTTCCTTTACCCCGATTTCTCTCGCTTTCAGTACTGTTTCCACAGAAGGATTTTCTTCAATGTCATCAAAGATGATGTATGGAATATGTTCCTGATTCAGTACGGTTGTGATATCATCAAGGGAACCATTTGCACGAGATGAGTGCTTTCCTGTGACAATCATAGCTTTGGTGCCGATTAAGGCGATATCTTTAAAATGATTCTGGACGCAGTTTTCTTCACTGTATACCAGAGTAGGCATGAACAATAACATAGTATTCCTCCAATCTGATTCATTGTTTCTTATTATACTCCAGAATGGGAACGGAAAGCAATACTTTTATTAATATCTACTTGAAAAAACGGAGATAATAAGGTAATATATTTCATGTAGAAGTCTAGAAATGGGGAAAATCATGAATGTTATCATTTTTCTTTATAAATTAGTGGAAGGATTTCTGAATCGGCTGAAAAAGGACCATGTCAGTGCTTATGCTTCTCAGGCGGCATTGTTTATGATTATGGCACTATTCCCAATGACGATTTTAATCTTAAATATTATCCGGTATACGCCGGTAACGAAAGAATTTTTGATTGAAATGATAATGACAGTGATTCCTACATCTTTTGAAGATCTGGTAGTTACGGTTGTGAATGATTTATATCAATCGTCAAATGGTACATTGTTGTCAATTTCCGTGATATTTACCGTATGGTCTGCATCGAAAGGTATGTTGGCACTGATTAGAGGATTTTCCAATATTACGCATACAAAGGCTGATAGAAATTATTTTGTATTGCGTTTCATTGCATTTGTTTATACGGTATTGTTTATCGTAGGATTAGTACTGATTTTGACACTTTTAGTGTTTGGAAATTCACTACAGGGATTGGTTGATCGGCATGTGCCATTTCTTCATGATGTGACAGCGTGGCTGATGGAGAATCGAATTATCTATGCACCGGTAATTATGACTGTTTTATTTTTATCTATGTATCGGCTGGTACCGATTGGAAAACGGTCCCTGATAAGTTATCTTCCGGGAGCATTATTTTCTTCCGTGGGTTGGCTTGTTTTTTCTTTCTTTTACTCCTTTTATGTAGATAATTATCTGGGATATTCATATTCTTATGGAAGTTTGACATTGCTGGTATTATTGATGTTATGGCTCTATATATGTATGTATATTATATTTGTGGGAGCGGAGATTAAT
>CALWLV010000043.1 GCA_944381595.1 uncultured Roseburia sp. | reverse complement strand
AGCACATTGTGGTGGAACACGACCCGGAGTGGGTGGAGTTCTTCTGCAATGACTTTCCCCTTCCGAAAAATACGAAGGTCGTCATGCTGGAGAGGGAAATGGTGCCGTATAAAGATGCGGATGCCGTCCGTGTGTTTAAGGGGTTCAAAGAGACCTTCCAGGGGCAGAAGTTTGACTTTATTTCCGTGGATGCGCCGTATGGGGCAGATATGAAGCAATATTCAAGAATTGATGTCTTGAATTTAATTCCCGATGGATTGAGCGAGAAATTCGTTATTATGGTAGATGATACTGAACGAAACGGGGAAACACATACCATTTCTGAGATAGAATCTTATCTAGCAGAAGCACAAATCTTGTATTCGCGTGGGAGATACAGCGGTCGAAAAGACTGTATGATAGTTTGTGCAAAGCAAGTTGGTTTCCTGAGTTCATTGTAACCTAATTTAAAAGGGGAGAAATTTATAAATGAATTCACCAAAGGTTTCTGTTATTATGCCGTCTTTGAATGTGGCGAATTACATCAAAGAGTGTATTGAAAGCGTTATACAACAAACCTTGGCAGATATTGAAATTATTTGTGTTGATGCTGGTTCAACAGATGGTACTTGGGAAATTTTACAGGAATATGCCGCACAGGATCAGCGAATCAAATTGATTCACTCAGACCGGAAGAGCTATGGCTACCAGATGAATCTAGGGTTGGATGCTTCGACGGGGGAATACATTGGAATCGTAGAGACTGACGATTGGGTAGAAAAAGATATGTTTGAGCAGTTGTGGGAAACTGCGGTAACGAATAATGTAGATGTTGTAAAGTCGAATTATTATTGGTACAAAACTAAATCAACGCCTCATAATCAGAAGTTTGAAAACCTTTCTCGGTGTCCGTATGATGTTGCTTTTTCGCCAATAGAGGAGAAAAAAATCTTCACCACAACTCCCGCAATTTGGAGCGGAATTTATCGGAAAAAGCTTCTATGTGATAATAATATTCGCTTTAATGAAACTGCGGGTGCATCTTACCAAGATACTTCGTTCCATTTTATGGTTCTTACGGTTGCGAGTACGTGTATGCTTATAAATTCATATTTTTTACACTACCGTCGTGATAATGAAAGTTCCTCGGTTAATACGGATGCAAAAGTTTATTGCATTTGTGATGAAATGCATTATTATGAAAAATTTTTGCAAAAGCATCCAGAAAAGAAGGACTTTTGGCCATATTATATAACATTAAAATACGAAAAATATCGCTGGAACTTTGCTCGCATTTCCGCACAGGCGCAGTGGCCTTTTTTAAAATTAATGTATGACGAATTTTCTCAAGCAAAACAGGCTGGATTACTTGAGAAAAATCTTTTTCTTACGACAGCATGGAGCAACATTTGCGAGATAATTGATAACCCAGTCCGGTATTTTGAAAAAAATTGCAAAACATATTATGCGCGGTTTGGATTACCTGATGAGTACACTCCTAAAGTTATTACTGAATCAAAATGCGCTAAACCAGAAGTGTCAGTAATTATTCCGTGCTATAATTGCCAAAAATATATTATAGAAACGCTGGAAAGCGTCTTAACACAAACTCTTGCAAACTTAGAAATTGTCTGCGTGAACGATGGTTCTACGGATAATACTTTAGATATTTTGCTTGAGTACGCAAATAAGGATAGTAGGATTTCAGTTGTATCACAAGTTAATAAGGGGCAGTCGTCTGCGCGTAATGTTGCACTTACGTTGGCAAAGGGAAAATATATTCATTTTTTGGATAGCGACGATTTATTAAAGCCAAATACAATGAAAGATTTGTGTGCGACAGCGGAAGAAAGAAACCTTGATGTGCTATATTTTGATGGAGAATCTTTCTATGAATCTCCTGAGTTAGAAAAACAATTTCCGTACTATATTTCTGCCTATGAATATTCAAAGGATACGCCAGATATTTTGACGGGTCAGCAACTATTTGTGCGGATGAAGCGAGATCGGAAGTATCGTGCGTCTCCATGCCTCTGTTTGTATAAGAGAGAATATTTACTTGATATTGATTTGAAATTTTTAGAGGGAATTCTTCACGAGGACACCGTCTTTTCTTTAAAATGTATGTTACAAGCTAAGAGAGTGGCACATACGAAAGAGAAGTACTTGCTTAGGAGAGTTCACACTGATTCAATTATGACTATGCCAAAGTCATTTCTTCATCTGTATGGCTATTTAATTAGTTTTACTGAATTGCAGACTTTTGTTGAAGGACTGCCATATGAAAGTGAGCTTAATAAGAATGTTGCAAGTGAGTTGAATATTATCTTAGACTTAGCATGTAAAACATATAAGGATATTCAAAATAAGCAAGAATGTAGGGGGAAATTAACACCTATTGAACTTATCTTTCTTGAAAGAATCTTATTATCAGAAGAAAAAACATTTAAGGTTATTTCTACCAATAATGAGGCTGAGTTAATCCGTGCGTCAGCTTCATATAAGATTGGTCGCTTTTTTACGTGGCCGGCGCGTATGGTTCGCGGTTTGGTTCGCTGTATTGAGGATAACGGCTGGAAATATACCTGGCTGAGAATCTTGCAAAAACTTAAAATTCATTAATGCAGGAAGCAGGGAAGCAACCTTATGAGACCGATTATTGTAGTTTTTATTTGTGATGAAAATTATGCTATGCCGACTACTGTTGCAATAACATCTTTAAAATGTAACAAATCTAGTGGCGTTAGCTATAATGTTTATGTGTTAGGTGTGTCTCTTTCTGAAGAAAGTAAAGCAAAATTTGAAGTCCTTTCAGATACCGATTTTGAGGTAAAAGTTTTAGAGCGGGAGTTGTCAGAAGAACAAAGAAATGTTGTGATTTGTCGAGAGCGAGTTACGCTTGCTGCATTACTGAAGTTTGATCTACCTATTATATTTAATCAATACGACAAATTAATCTATTTAGATTCGGATATTGTTGTCCAAAAAGATTTATTGCCGTTATTTGAGATAGATATTGAAAATCAATATGCCGCAGTTGTAAAAGATACGATGACGGTGCGTGGGAAGAATGCCCATTTAAAAATGTTAGAATTTAAACCAGAGGCATATTTTAATTCAGGTATGCTACTTTTGAACTTAAAAAAGATGAGAGAAGAAGATATTCCAGACAAATTACTGCAATATCGCCTGAACGGGAAAAATAAATTTATGGACCAGGACGCTTTAAATGTTGTCTTTGATGGGAACGTAAAGTATGTTTCTCCGTATTATAATCTCTTAAATTGCTTCTTTGAATGGCAAACAATTGATGAATTAGGTAAGTTTTATGGAGTAGAATTTCCTCATAGAAGGAGCGAAGTATTCAGAAATGCCACCGTTCTTCACTTCGGAGACAAAAAGAAGCCTTGGCAATATAAGATGGGGTACTTGAGTAAATTATACATGCGGTATTACAATAAAAGTCCATATAAAAATATACCGTTGCAGTTGGAAGAAGTTGATGAGTATCAAGCCTTGTATTCTTCTGATTCTCCAATTCATAAAATGATTTTTGGTGGGATCAAGTGCCTTCGTGAAAATGGCATAAAGTATACGCTCCGACGTATTAAAGAGAAGATTTTTAAATAGGAAGGTTATTCTATGAAAATCGCCATTGCCGGCACTGGCTATGTGGGCCTGGCCAACGCCATTTTGCTGGCCCAGCACAACGAGGTGACCGCGGTGGACCTGGTGCAGGCCAAGGTGGACCAGATCAACGCCAAGAAGT
>CALWLV010000042.1 GCA_944381595.1 uncultured Roseburia sp. | reverse complement strand
AAACAGGTTGCCAGAAATGCTCCCACCCCAAGAAGGGCACAGATAACTCCTACCTTTAAAACCAGATACATCCACAGTCCGGACTGAGTCTTTCTGCGGAGCACCCGGTCCGAACTGAATTCATCTTTGGTCAGTGCGATACAGGTAAACATTGCAATGGGATAGATTGCCATGGTCATATGATATGACACTGCCGGAAATGCATCCATAAAACAGGTTGTATCTGGAAATCCCTGAAGCTGAAGTGCCACCATGGCAAAGGCCGACAGGAATAAGAGACCCACTGCAGACAGAATTACCCTTCTCTCAGCGATTAACTGTTTCATCATTTGTCTCAACACGATTTACAACCCTTCCTTCTGAAATATGAATGATTTCATCAGATAATAATTCCAGTTCTTCCGCATCATGGCAGGCCGTGATGAGAATGGCTCCCCGCTCCTTTGCTCTCTGAATCATATCTTTCACTTTCGCTACACCACTTTCATCAATGGCATTAATAGGCTCATCCAGAATAATAATATCCGGATCTTCCATAAACGCAGAGGCAATTCCCAGCTTTTGCTTCATGCCCAGAGAATATTTGCGATATTTTCTCTTATCATCCGGATCCAGCCCCACCTCCAATATGGTTTCTCTTATCTTTTCCTTCCCGATTCTATGCTGTATGGAGGCCAATAGTTCCAGATTTTTATATCCTGTATAATTGGCAATAAATGCCGGGTTCTCAATCAGAACTCCCACACTTCGTGGAAATGAAATGTCCTTTCCCAAAACTTCTCCATCTATGGTAACCGTTCCTTTGGTAGGCTGAATCAGACCACATACAGCTCGCATGAGCATGGTCTTTCCGGAACCATTCTTTCCTTTCAATCCATAACATTTTCCCGACTCCAGCGTCAGATTTACGTTGTCCAGAATCGTTACACCCCGGATGACCTTTGTATAATCATGAATCTCGATTTTCATTCCCTTTCTCCTCCTTCATAAAAAATATAATTTTTCGTACGATAATAGGAATATACCACCCTGATATCCTCTTTCTTTATTTCCTCCAGCGTCAGATACTCTGTGTATATGGTGTATGGCAGTATCATATCCATTTTTTCGTGAGCCGTAAAACTTCCGTCATAGCCGGGATTAAAATACATCAGCATAAACGGATCCATTCCGTTTCCCTGAACACCAACCTCTATCGGCCACAATGTAATACTTTCTTTCCCAAAAGAAATCTTTTCATCCGTAGGGTTCTCTATGGATAAATGCACCAGGATATAATGATAATGAGCCATTTCATGAATGGTTTCCTCTGCTTCTTCTCCCATTTCATCATATGTACTGTCAAAATCTGGATATCTTTCCACCATTTCCTGATAAGAAAGAATCTCCACCTCTCCAGGTGCAATAGTCAGTCCTTTGTAACTGGCTGTCTGCCCCTGCTCCACAATGCGATTCTCAGGATTTGAAAACCGTTCATTCACATCATAGACAAAATATGCCCAGACACCAAATAGTAACAAACATACAATCAAAATCACCCATTTTCTATATCGCATCACGTTTCTTCCCTCCCATCAGATAAAATGTGAAAAATCCTACAAGAAAGAGCAGTATCATCTCTGTCAGCACGGTTGGCACATTTTCCCAGGTAGGCTGTGTGGGATTTAAGATATAATAAGGTCCTGCCGCATTGAACCCGGTATACATCATCACTGTCTGAAGTGTAAAAAACAAAACAAACGGAGCAAATAATACAATATACCGATTGTATAAAACCTTTGTAAGGGACAGTGCCAGACAGGCAAACATTCCCACCATGCAGAAATCAATGATAAGATATACCAATACATAAAGAAACGGATGGCTGTAAAACAATTGACTGAACATTCCGGCTCCGGCCACTGCAAATACCGATGTACCAACCTGCGGAATCAGACATGGCAGTACAGCCATGGTAAGGGCCATATTCAGAATCAGTGGAATGATACATACGGTTCCTGCTGTCAGAAATACAGCCAGATATTTCCCAAGAAGATACCCTTTCCGATCCATTCGGGTATAAATATTTTTAATATACCCATCTCTTAAATCCGTGAAATACGACATGCCAAATGGCAATGTACCAAGCAATACAACGGAATAAAAGAACAGGGACTGATGAAATCCCCCAAGATCTAATGCCAGGCAGCTATTAAAGACCGAGTATGGATAGTCAATGTTCATAAATACCCCGATTGCCTTTGTTTTGGGCAGCACCTGCATAACAAAGTGTAAAACTGCAATGGCACAGCCCAACCCAAGGGCGATATAATATGCCAGATTGTGAAATGCTCTGTATAGTTCCAATCGAACTCCTGTCCTTATCATAATTTATTTCCTCCTGTTTTTTTACTCCTTATGTCTCCCTCTCCTGATTCAGATGAAGTCGGATAAATCGGATCTTTGGATCATTCTCTTTCGGCATCACCCTTCCAAGCTTAGAATCATACTCTCCTGTGATATGCCCACCCAACTGTAGATACAGATCCTTTTGTGCATCCTCCTTATAGATCAGGTATAAGATTGTGGTGGTAATGGTTTTTCCCGGTTCCATGTCGACATAATAATATCTTTTTCCTGCCGTATCAAAACCCAGATCATAGAATAATTCCGATGTAAATCTATTGCCTGTAGTTCTCGTATCCGATACCCCATACTGCACCATGCTGTCATCAAAAACCCGCATATAACAGTCTAAATCAGCCATACAGAAGGAAATCATCTCATCTTCCAAATTGGTCAGCTCCACCTTCACGGCAAGATAAACAGGTTCTGCTGACGGATCACGCTCCATTCCTGCATCCAGAAATTCCTGTATCCATGCCTGATTTTCCACAAAATAACTTCCGGTTTCCTCCTAATTTTCCGTCACAAATGCATCCAGTATCCTGATATGATACTTTTTCCCCAATGTTGTAAAAAAATCCATCTCCTCCACGTCATAAAAATATTTATCCGGCAGATAATAACTCAATGTGTAGTCATTTTCTGCCCACTCTGTTTTATACGATTCCTCCTGACTCTGCTCCGTGGTCGGTGTGGAAGTAGTTTTTTCTGTCGTCACCTTCTCTTCCACATTCTGCAGCTGATTGGTTTCCCGTTCCTTTGCGCAGCCTGTCAGTACCAGGCATCCCATCATAAATAAGAACAATCCCTTTTTCATAAAGCCTTTCCTCTCTGCCTTTTATGCTTTCATTTGCTGTTTCCTATTCTCATTCCATTATAAATATCATCAAACATAAATACAATATTTTTCCCTCTGTTTCGTCTGAACGACAATTATTCCGACGTGAACAACCATTCCTCCTTGAAACCAACAATTGACAAATCCCGGTTTTCCATATAAACTTAACAACATACTTGGTATCATGACATAAGAAACGAAATAGAGGAGGTTTTCATGAATCTGACGGATTTTTTTTCATCCATAACAGAATACAGTGCCCTTCTGATTCTGGGTTGCGTTCTAACCGGAAACCCGGTGCGCAGATGCCTGAAGAATATTCCCTTGATTCCCTGTTTTGCCCTGATTCAACTGAGTATACAGTATTTTTTTACTTCCTTTGCGTACATGCTTCCATACATAACAATCCGTCTGCTATCGGATATCACAGCATTTATTTTCTTCTTTGCACTCTTTTATCATACAAAAGACAGCAGCATGGAATATCCAGCTCCTCTTCAGTCAGAGCATAGACTTCCTTCCATGGTACAGATATTTTATCTTTTTGCCATTGCCAGTTCTCTGCTGCTTCTGACCCATATAGCCGGAAACATTTTCATTCCCGACTCCTTCGTTTTTTTCCGCTGGCAGGAAGGTATGGAAAATCTCCTGGTCTGTGGATTGGTGCTGATTCTGTTTTATATCTGCCCCGGTCTCTATGAGCGAATTCGTATGAATCAGAATCCTATCCTGAAATCCATTTTGATTCATGTGTTTTTTCTCCTGTATTTTTTCCAGGGACTTTTTGAGACTCTGTCATATAGTATAGAAGAAACCTTTTTCTTTCTTCTTTTTTTCTGCCTTATACTTGTTTGTATGAATTTAATCCTGTTTTATTATGTTTATGTACAGGAAAAACAGCAGGAAAAGCTTAATTCCTTTGAGAAATATATGCCAATGATAGATGGACTGATTCGGGATATCCGCATGAAACAACATTCCTATCACAATACCCTGCAGTCCATCCTTTCCCTGCCTGCCACTTATCGGGACTACCCTTCTCTTGTACAGGCATTGCAAAAATATGGCTCCTACCGCACGGTAAATGAGAAACATTCGGAAATCTTAAAGCTAAACCTAAAACTTGTAGCGGGATTTCTGATTGGAAAATGTGCCTCCGGAGAGGATGAGGGCAAACAATTACAAATTTCCCTGGGCACCACAGACCTTCATTCCACTCTTCCTGAATCTCTTTTGGTGGAAATCATGGGAATTTTAATTGATAATGCACTGGAGGCCATCTCTCCCGGTGAAACAGTTCATCTGAAACTGGATACTCACGGAAATCGGCTCTATCTGAAGATAAAAAATCCGGGACAAATCATCACTCCCAAGGAAAGAGATTACTTTTTCCGCTATGGCTGCTCCACCAAAGACCGAAAGAAAGGAAACAGAGGACTTGGTCTGTCCCGTCTGAATCAGGTGGTACACTCCTGTGGCGGAATGCTTATTTTATCAAACGAAACGGAACATAATCAGACATATATTGTTTTTGAACTGGAGGTTTA
>CALWLV010000041.1 GCA_944381595.1 uncultured Roseburia sp. | reverse complement strand
CCGGATTACACCATGGAACAAATCTATGAAACAATCTATAAACTGAGATTGGAGTACCATTTTCGGGGATACATTCATGTGAAAGGCATTCCGGGATGTGACGCGGAATTATTGGAGCAGCTTGGTTATCTGGTGGACCGGATGAGTGTGAATTTAGAACTTCCCACTGCACAGGGATTAAGAACCCTCGCTCCCCATAAGAATCGCAAGAATATTTTGGCACCGATGAAAGAAATTCAGGTGGGGATTTACAACAATCGTAAGATTCATGGCAAAAAGGATAAAAGAGGTGCTCTTACCATGACGGAGGATGGATACGAGGAGCAGAGGCTGGAAAGCAGATTAAGGCTGAGAGAAAAGATTGGACTGGAAACTATTGGAAAGGAAATGGATGCAGATGTAGCCTCCATCGCAGAAGATGGTGTGATAACCGGAACAAAGAAGAATATTGTAGGAACAAATGGCAAGTATTTTGTCCCGGCAGGACAGAGTACACAGATGATTATTGGTGCCACACCGGAGAGTGATTATCATATTATGCAGGTAACACAGGCGTTGTATCAGAACTATGATATGAAACGGGTCTTTTATTCCGCCTACGTGCCGCTGAATGAGGACAGGGATCTTCCGGAATTGGGAACAAAACCGCCGCTGCTTCGGGAACACCGGCTTTATCAGGCAGATTGGCTGCTTCGCTTCTATGGATTTGATGCAGGAGAACTTCTGACTACGGACAGACCATATTTTAATGAACTGCTGGATCCAAAGTGTGACTGGGCCGTGCGCCATTTGGAATTTTTTCCAGTGGAAATTAACAGTGCGGATTATGATATGCTGCTTCGGGTGCCGGGAATCGGAGTAAAGAGTGCAAGAAGAATTTTGCAGGCAAGGAAACACGGTTCCCTGGATTTTACACATTTAAGGAAGATGGGTGTGGTGTTAAAGAGAGCAGTGTATTTTATCACCTGCAACGGACGGATGATGTATCATATCAGGATGGATGAGAAGTTCCTTACCAGTCAGCTGACAGAGAGGGAAACGGCAGGGGTACAGGGAAACAATTCTTACCGGCAGATGTCCATATTTGATTTTTTAAAAGAAGGAAGATGATAACATGGAGAAAATAGTTTTATTGTGTGAGGACTCTTTGGAAGGAATGTTGACAGCCATTTATACCGGATTTGAGATAAAAAAGGAGAAGTTTTCTGGTGGAGAGGGCTCTCTGGCAGATGGATACCAGGATCAGATTGAGATTTATCCGGAAGAGAATTATGAATATGAGATGTTTGCTTCCTATGTAAAGGTAGAGACAGATGATGAGAAGGCGGACAAAACCATGCAGGCCATTGGAAGGAAAATGGGAGCAGAAACGTATCTTATGGTGTTGCGTGCACTGTGTCATTATGATAGCAGAAGGGCAACCGATGTCTTCGGATTTCTGGTGAGGGGATTCCGAATCGGAAAAGGAATTGTTCATTATCTACAGGATTCTTATGTAATGGCTGTGATGGAACTGGCAAGGAAAACAGCAAATGAGGCGCACGCTTTCATCGAATTTATCCGATTTGAGGATATCAATCATATCTTATATGCCAGAATTGAGCCAAAGTGCAATGTTCTTCCTTTGATTGGAAAACATTTTGCGGACCGCTATCCCAATGAGGATTTTATTATCTATGATGGGGTACGGAAGTTCTCTATGGTACATAAGAAGTTTGAAGAATTCTTTTTTGTAAAAAATAGTGAAACGCATATTCCGGGTTTTACCGGATTTGATGTGTCCACGGAAGTGTTGGATTATAAATCCCTTTGGAGTACTTATTTTGAATCCATTTCCATTGAAGACAGGAAGAATCAGAAGTTCCAGAATCATATGCTTCCTTTGTGGTATCGCAAAAACATACTGGAGTTTTCGGAGAAAAAGGTTGACAAATAAAGAAAATCCTTTTATCATATAGGATATGCAAATAAGGAAAATGTAGCGAGAAAGAGGAGTAGGGAACAAGGCGCTCCCAGAGAGGATAATCCATGGGCTGAAAGGTTATCTGTGCAGCGGTTTCTGAAGGTAGCTTTTGAACAGCATGGCTGAAACGGAGTAAGCCATGACGGGTCATCTCCGTTATCGGATAAGAGAAGTGAAAATAAAGGTGGTACCGCGGCTTGTCCGCCCTTGTATCAGGAGGAAAGCGCATACCATGAAGAAATAGAGAGCCGGAAAGCGTTTTTCGTAAGTAAGGCTCTCATTTTTATTTTATCAGATGAAGAGGAAGGGAAAGTCATGAAGAAGGAATTAGAGAAGAATTACAATCCTGCGGACATTGAGACACGTCTTTATGAAAAATGGGAAGAGAAGAAATATTTCCATGCAGAAGTTGACAGAGATAAAAAGCCATTTACCATTGTGATGCCTCCGCCAAATATTACAGGGCAGCTTCATATGGGACATGCATTGGATAATACCATGCAGGATATTCTCATTCGTTTTAAGAGAATGCAGGGATATTCTGCATTGTGGGTTCCGGGAACAGATCATGCTTCCATTGCAACAGAGGCAAAAATCGTGGAAGCCATGAGACAAGAGGGAATCACCAAGGAAGAAATCGGAAGAGAAAAATTCCTGGAGAGAGCCTGGAACTGGAAGAAAGAATACGGTGGAAGAATTGTAAAACAGTTAAAGAAAATTGGTTCTTCTGCAGATTGGGACAGAGAACGTTTTACGATGGACGAAGGATGTTCAGAAGCAGTGAAGGAAGTGTTTGTAAATCTCTATAACAAAGGAATGATTTACAAGGGTGAGAGAATCATCAATTGGTGTCCGAAATGTCTTACCTCTATTTCCGATGCAGAAGTAGAATACGAAGATCAGGCAGGTCATTTCTGGCATTTGAGATATCCGTTGAAGGATGGAAGCGGATACATTCAGATGGCAACGACCAGACCGGAGACCATGTTGGGAGATACAGCTGTTGCAGTAAATCCAAATGATGAAAGATACAAGGATTTCATTGGAAAGACGGTAATCCTTCCACTTGTACATAGAGAGATTCCGATTATTGCAGATGAATACGTAGATATGGAATTTGGTACCGGTGTGGTTAAGATTACTCCGGCCCATGATCCAAACGATTTTGAGGTAGGACTTCGTCATAATCTTCCAATTATCAATGTAATGACAGAAGATGCCAAAATCGTAGATGATTATCCAAAGTACGCCGGTATGGATCGTTACGAGGCGAGAAAGGCCATTGTGGCAGACTTAGAAGCGGAAGGTGTTCTGGTTAAAATAGAAGATCACAGCCATAATGTTGGAACCTGCTATCGCTGCCATACTACTGTGGAACCAAGAGTATCAAAACAGTGGTTCGTAAAAATGAAGGATTTGGCACAGCCGGCGATTGAGGCAGTTAAGAATGGAGATACAAAATTTGTGCCGCCTCATTTCGAAAAAACATATTTCCACTGGTTAGAGGGAATCAGAGACTGGTGTATTTCCAGACAGCTGTGGTGGGGACATCAGATTCCGGCATTTTACTGTGATGACTGTGGTGAAATGGTTGTAACCAAAGAAAGTCATCCGGTATGTCCGAAGTGTGGAAAACCTATGAGACAGGATCCGGATACTCTGGATACATGGTTCTCATCGGCATTGTGGCCATTCTCCACCCTTGGATGGCCGGAGAAGACAGAAGAACTGGATTATTTCTATCCGACCAGTGTACTGGTAACCGGATATGATATCATCTTTTTCTGGGTTATCCGTATGATGTTCTCAGGATTGGAACATACCGCAAAAGTGCCATTTGAAAGAGTATTGATTCATGGTCTGGTAAGAGATTCTCAGGGAAGAAAGATGAGTAAGTCTCTGGGAAATGGAATTGATCCGCTGGAAGTAATTGATAAATACGGTGCGGATGCATTGAGATTTACACTGATTACCGGAAATGCACCTGGAAATGATATGCGTTTCTACTGGGAAAGAGTAGAGGCAAGCCGTAACTTTGCAAACAAAGTATGGAATGCTTCCCGTTTCATCATGATGAATCTTCCGGAAGAGGGTGTGAAAGAAGTTTCCACTGCAGCATTGACGGATGCAGATAAGTGGATTCTTTCCAAGGCAAATACACTGGTAAAAGATGTCACAGAAAACATGGAGAAATATGAGCTGGGAATCGCTGCAGATAAGTTATACAGCTTTATCTGGGAAGAATTCTGTGACTGGTATATCGAGATGGTGAAACCTCGACTTTACAGTGATACAGATACCACAAAGGAAGCTGCTCTCTATACCCTTCAGAAGGTATTGATTACATCTTTGAAACTGCTTCACCCATATATGCCGTTTGTGACAGAAGAAATCTTCTGTACCCTTCAGAATCAGGAAGAATCCATTATGATTTCTGATTGGCCGGTATATCAGGAGGAATTGGTATTTGCTGAAGAGGAGAAGGCAGTTGAAACCATTAAGACAGCAGTACGCAACATCCGTAATGTCCGTGCAGAGATGAACGTTGCTCCAAGCAAGAAAGCAAAGGTATTTGTAGTTTCTGACCATGAGGAAATAAGAAATATTTTTGAAAACGGAAAAGTCTTTTTTGCAACATTGGGATATGCCAGCGAAGTGATGATTCAGAAGGATAAGACAGGAATTGATGAGGATGCCGTTTCCACCATGATTCCAAATGCAGAAATTTATATGCCATTTGCAGAACTGGTAGATATTGAGAAAGAAATCGAACGTCTTCAAAAGGAAATGGCACGCTTAGAGAAAGAGCTTGCCAGAGTAAACGGAATGCTTGGCAATCCAAATTTTGTCAATAA
Organism: uncultured Roseburia sp.; assembly: GCA_944381595.1. Classification (GTDB taxonomy): domain Bacteria; phylum Bacillota; class Clostridia; order Lachnospirales; family Lachnospiraceae; genus CAG-303. Next base: position 4,962 of record CALWLV010000041.1, on the reverse strand, counting down.
GGCTCCGGAGAAGAAGATTGCAGAAGAAAAAGAAAAACAGGAAAAATATGCACAGATGATGCGTCAGGTAGAGGAACGACTTGCTCATCTGTCAAAATAAGGAATGTAAGCCTTTGCAGGAAAACCCTTTCCATGCAGAGGTTTTCCTTTCTTTGAGGAAACCTGTCGGAAATTGCGTTAAAAACAACTTGCAGGAAGCATAATTTGCACTATAATGATAAATAGAACATGCAGGAGAAAATAGATGAATTACCAGGACATTACCAAATACCTTTTGCAAATACCAAAGTTTTGCAAAAAAACCACAAAAGAAAATCTGGGTAACATATTAGAAAAATTAGGAAATCCGCAGGAACAGGTAAAATACATACATGTGGCCGGAACCAACGGAAAAGGTTCTGTCTGTGCTTTTCTCAACACGATACTGCTTGGTGCGGGAAAAAGGACCGGACTGTTTACTTCTCCTCATCTGGTGAGAATCAATGAGAGAATCCGCATAGATGGAGAAGAGATTTCCGATGAAGCGTTTGTACAGACGTTTGAGAAAGTAATGGAAAAAGTAAAGGAAGTGGAATCAGAGGGAGGAGTTCATCCATCTTTTTTTGAATTTTTATTTTTGATGGCCGCAGTGGCATTTCGTGATGCCGGTGTGGAATTTGCCATATTTGAAGTCGGGCTTGGTGGAAGACTGGACAGCACGAATATTTTGCAAAAACCTCTGGTTAGTGTAATTACTTCCATTGGTCTGGATCATACGGAAATACTGGGAGATACCATTGAGGAAATTGCAGCGGAAAAGGGTGGAATTATGAAAGCAGGGGTACCTGTAGTATTTTACTGGCAGGAGAAATCCGGTGAAGTGTTAAAAGAAATCGCAGAACAAAAGAAAACCAGATGGTACGCATTGCAGAAAAAAGATATAAAAATAAATGAAATTTCTTCAAAACAGGTTGATTTTTCTCTCAATAATAGGTATTATAAATGTGATTCTGTGAAAGTTTCCTTTCCGGCTCCATATCAGGCGGTCAATGCCTCGTTGGCATTGCTTGCATTTGCTATTCTAAGTGAAGAAATACAGGAGTTTCAAGAGTTTCCTCATCCGGAGCAGTATTTATGGAAGACTAGATGGGAAGGCCGTATGGAACAGGTAAGACCAGGTGTGTTTTTGGACGGAGCTCATAACAAGGCGGGAATAGAGGCATTTTTAACATCGGTTGATTCAATTCCATGTGAAGGAAGAAGAAGTTTATTATTCAGTGTGGTGGGTGACAAAGACTATACCCACATGATAGAAGAGCTGTTGAAACATAAGATGTGGGACAGAGTGTATCTTTCCGGTATCCAAAACAGCAGAGCCGAATCAGCGGAAGAACTTGCCGGTATTTTTAAGAAAAATGGAATGGAACAGATAGAAGTTTTTTCAGAAGCGGGACAGGCACTGGAGCATGCATTACAGGACAAGAAAGAAGAAGATTTATTATTCTGCACAGGTTCTCTTTATTTAATTGGAGAGCTGAAGGAATATTTGGAGGTTATAGAATGATTAATTTTGATGAGGAAATCAAGAAATTTCAGCCTAGTCTGGAGGTAAATGATGCAGAGGATGCAATTTATAATAATAACACCACAGATTTGGCAGATATCTTTGTTGCCATGATGGAAGAAGCAGAAGCTGCAGGGGAGAGAAAGTCATGAAATGTTACAGATGCGGAAGTGAGCTTTCTGAACTCTCTTACTGCAATCAGTGTGGTGCAGAGGTTGGGGCTTATAAGAAGATAATCATCATGTCAAATACTTATTATAATATGGGACTGCAGAAGGTACAGATTCGCGATCTTTCCGGTGCAGCTGAATTATTAAAACGAAGTGTGGGACTTTATAAGAAGAATATTGAAGCAAGAAATCTTTTGGGGCTGGTGTACTATGAGATGGGTGAAGTGGTCAATGCCTTAAAGGAATGGGTAATCAGTAAGAACCTTGAGCCGGAAGGCAATCTGGCCGATAAGTATATCAGAGATGTCCAGTCCAATCAGAATCGATTTGAGGCTTTGAATCAGTCTATCCGCAAGTATAATGTGGCATTAAATTATGCCAATACAGGGAAAGTGGATATGGCGATTATCCAGCTGAAGAAAGTTATTAATATCAATGAGAAATTTGTGAAAGGATATCAGCTTCTGGGACTTTTATACTTGTACAAAGAGGAATATGATAAGGCAAGAAGAATTTTGTCCAAGGCACTTGATATTGACGGATACAATACCCTTACCATTAAATATCTGGAAGAGACAAAGGAACTGGCAGGTATTACGGCAAAGGAACTGAAGAAAGAACAGGCAAGGGAAAAGAAGAAGGAAGAACGGCAGGCATTGAGTGGGAATGATGTCATCATTCCGAAATCTACTTATAAAGAAGTGAATTACAGTTTCTTTACTTTTCTCTATGTGGTGATAGGAATCTTAATCGGAGCTGCTATGGTGTTTTTCTTAGTGACTCCGGCAAGGGTAAAAGATGCAAGGACAGAACAGTCAGACAGTCTGAAATCCTATATGGAGGATATTGCGAAATTAAATATTACCAACAGCGATTTAGAGAAACAGATTGAATCACTGACCAGTGAGAAAGAAAGTCTTTCAGCCAGAGTGACAGAACTTGAAAATCAGAATGCAGTGGATAACACAGCCGTTTATAATACACTGTTAGATGCAGTTACGCTGTATCTGAATAACGACAGAACGGGATGTGCAGATAAACTGACAGAAATTACATCCACAGAAGGTTTATCGGCACAGTATGTGAATGTATACAATACTTTGACAACACAGACATATCCGGAAGCTGCAACTACTCATATTAACAATGGCGGAAGGCTGGCAAACAGCGGACAGTGGGAGGCTGCATTGACGGAACTGCTTCTGGGAGAGAAAATGAGTCCAAACGATGTGTATTGTCTGTACAATATTGGAAAATGTTATTATGAATTAAACGGACAGCAGATAGAAGAAAATTCAAAAAAATATTTTGAGAAAGTCATTGAAATCGCACCGAACAGTGAACACGCAGGTTGGGCGAGAAGCAGACTGAATTAGGAGAGATACGAAAGAGAAGCATACAGGAATACTGTAGACTTCTCTTTTTTTCTACAAAATTTATATAGGAGGATATATGATGCAGCAGGATGAAACAATGTATATTATGGAAGATGGAATTCTTGTGGTCAATCTGGCAAAAGAACTGGATCATCACAATGCCATGGGAATTGGGAAAAGAGTGGATAGCTATATTATCCGGGAAGGAGTCAGACAGGTGATTTTTGACTTTTCCAGGACTGGATTTATGGATAGTTCCGGAATTGGAGTCATCATGGGAAGGCAGAAAATTATGGAGAGTATTCGGGGAAAAATTTATGTTCGAAATATGGGAAAAGAAATCCAGCGTATTTTTTTGATTTCCGGATTACATAAGTTGGTGGAAAAAGAAACAGAATCAGAAATGAAATAAGAAAGGGGATATTATGTATACAAATCATATGCATCTGGAATTTGACAGTAAATCAGAGAACGAGAGGTTCGCAAGGGTAACGGCGGCGGCTTTTGCCACACAGCTGGATCCGATTATGGAGGAAATTTCCGATATTAAAACTGCAATTTCTGAGGCGGTGACCAATGCCATTGTTCATGGATATGAGGGAGGGGAAGGTACCATATATCTGGACGGTGAAATTAAGGACAGGGAGATTATGTTTGTAGTACGGGATGAAGGCGTAGGAATTACAGACGTAAAGAAAGCCATGGAGCCATTATTCACCACAAAGCCGGAGGAAGAACGTGCCGGTATGGGATTTATGTTCATGGAGGCATTTATGGATGACCTTCAGGTAGAATCGGAACCGGGCAAGGGAACCGCCGTAATTATGACGAAAAAGATTGCAGAAAGGTAGGAACAGGACAGGGGAATATGGATACTTTAGAGCTTATCAAACAAGCTCACGAAGGGGATAAAGAGGCAAGAGACCGTATTGTACAGGAAAATATGGGGCTGATTTGGAGTATTGTCCGTCGTTTTAAAGGCAGGGGCTACGATCTGGAAGATCTGTTTCAGGTTGGCTGCATTGGAATACTAAAGGCAATTGATAAATTCGATCTGACTTATGAAGTGAAATTTTCTACCTATGCGGTAAGTCTCATTTCCGGTGAAATCAAACGATTTCTAAGGGATGACGGGATGGTGAAAGTATCCCGTACACTGAAAGAAAATGGATGGAAAATTCGTCAGGCCTCGGAACGCCTGGCTCAGGAATATGGGAGAGAAGTAACGATTGATGAAATTGCCACGGCAACGGAATTATCCACAGAAGATATTGTTATGGCCATGGAAGCAAATGTGGAAGTGGAATCCATTTATAAATCTGTGTATCAGGGAGAGGGAAATGAAATTTATCTGGTGGATAAACTGCCTGAGGAAAAAGATGAAAACGAAAAAATGTTAAATCATATGTTGCTGCAGCAATTAATTCAGGAACTAAACGAAGATGAGAAACGTTTGATTGAACTGCGTTATTTTCGGGAAATGACACAGATGCAGGTAGCGAAAATTTTAAACACCTCCCAGGTTCAGGTCAGTCGGACAGAAAAAAAGATATTGCTAAAAATGCGTGGAAAGATATCATAGGAGGGACAAAAGAAATATCCGGAATTTCACCGGATATTATCTTTTGTTCTTATTGTCAATGCTGTCAGTGTATGCTGTATTTCTGAATAATCATTGATAACCAAAGCTTTAGGAAAAGCATACAGGTAATAAATAAATATTGTAAAATAGTGGCGAGTAAATCTCGAAAAGCCACTGTTCCAATATCAAAGAAGTTCATGGCATTTGGAATTAATGTAATCAAAAAGAACACAATCAAAGCCATGTAGGATTTTACAAAGGACATCCGGTTTTTCCGGAGCTTGTCCGCCT
>CALWLV010000040.1 GCA_944381595.1 uncultured Roseburia sp. | reverse complement strand
ACGCATTGGAGAACTTAATCAAGGCATTGCCGGACGGCTATCCAATACCTATTGAAAGGAATGATAAGTAATGGCAACAAGGAACATTTTACATATCAGCAAACTACAGGAGTTTGAGGACTTTCTGGAAACAAAAGGCTACATGATTGTAGCGACAAGCAAGAACCCGTATGAGGTTCTGAGGGCGCAGAAAGACGGAGATACAGTCGTTGTCTATCAGAAGAAAGATGCAAAAGAACACCTGTCTACGATGGATAAGGATTATCACCTTGTACGGGAGTTTATCAAGAGCCAGAGAAAACAGAGTAATGCGCAACGGATTAGAAATATGACGGATGGGGAACTGGCGAAGTTTCTTTCAGAATTTAGCGCCTGCAACGTTTGCGAATACTATGACCCAGAAACTCATAGGTGCGACACGGACAGTAATTTTCTTTGTGTAAAAGCGTACGCAGAAGCAATTATCGGAGATTGGCTGAAACAGCCGGTGGAGGAGTGAAATGGTAACTTGAATAGTAAGGAAATTGGCGATTTGATAACAGATAGTGATAGAAATATTCCACCACACGTGACAGTGAAGAAGAACTCATATGCATTAAGAAGAACTATCAATGGGAAATTCTTATCATATTATTCGACCGACTTAGATTATATAAGAAAATGCAATGAGCAACTCGATAATGGCATCATACCAGAAAAGCGCGAAAAAGGAGTTTGCTATTCAAATGGCGAATTAAACAAACGTTTTTCGGATGGGAAAGAAATATGGAAATGGATACCTGGGTACGAAGGATTATACGCAGTCTCTGATTATGGAAATGTTATAAGTTTTTCTAAAAATTTAAGCGGAAGAAAAGTGTCAATGAAAAATAGTTCGGGAGGATATTTTTGCTTCACTTTATATGATAGAAGCAAAAACAAATCCACAATTAGCGTACATAAAGCTGTTATGAGGACTTTTGTTGGAGAGTGCCCAGATGGATATGAAATACATCATAAAGATGGAAATAAACAAAATAACGTATTGTCGAATTTGGAATATATTACTCCAAAAGAACACAATAAAATAACATTGAGTAGAAATCCACATATGCTTGATGGTATGCATTCATCCAAAAGGAAGGGAGGAAAAGGAATTGTTCAGCAATATTCCAAAGACGGAGAGCTCTTGGGCGAGTTTAATAGCGGAATGGAGGCACAAAGAATAACCGGTGTAAAGTGTCAAAATATATGGCAAGTTATAAATAAGACACCGCTTAATAAAAAAGGAAAAATAAGAAAAAGAGCCGGAGGATACATTTGGAAATTAAAAGAAGAAAGTGAGGTGGTATAGGAATGCTTTTGAGGGTAATTTCGACAGGCTCACAAGCCGGAAACAGCTATGCGCTGATTGCGGATAATGGCGAGATACTTCTACTGGATTTCGGGTGCGAACCGAACAAAATCATACGAGGTATCGGTTATAGGGTTTCGGATGTGTGCGGCGCGTTGTTATCTCATGAGCATGGTTAGGCGACCACTCAAAGGCTTATAAGTGGCTTTTCCAGAACGGCATACCAATTTACACCAACGATGAAACAGCAGAGCATTTTGAAATCATCAGCGGCGAGAAGATGATAGGGAAACCGGAGAAGATACCGTTTGATGTAGGAACATTCCGAATTGTACCATTTTATGTCCCTCATGACGGTTGCCCATGTTACGCATACATAATCAGCCATCCAGAGTGCGGAAACATCATATATGCCACAGATATGAGCCGTATTGCACAGGTGGACGAAAATTACCACTTGAAGATGACAGATGGTAAGCCTGTTGATTGGAGTTTCAAAAACCTGCGGTTGTCACACATGATTATCGAGGCAAACTATGACTTTTCTGATTTCGCTGATATAGACGAATTTAAGCGTTCCCATGTGGGGTTTGGACATCATTCACTACAACAGTGCAAACGGTTTATTGAAGAAAACAAAACGCCGGATTTGCGGAATGTGATACTTGTCCACCTGTCAAAAGATACGGACGAGGAAAATATCAGAAGCCAGGTTCAATCGGTTGCCGGGAAGTGGGTAAACGTGGAAATCGCAGAGAAAGGTTTTCGATGTGAACTAAGTAAATATCCGTTTTAGGGAGGGATGAAATTGACATTCGGAGATATTAAAAAAGCAGATGCAGAAGAACGAGAGTTTCAAAAAGAAAAGAGAAATAAAGAATTATTGCAAGAACTTTGTGAACAGCTGTCCAATTCAGAAATTAAGTTTTCTGATGTAGATATAGATTTTGAAAAGTACGAGGATGCCGGATACGTCACACTGTCGTTTGAATTAAAAGACGGGTTTAAGCAAGAAGATGATTTCCGGTGGAAATGGGATGAGTCTGTTGAAGATGTTGCAAGAAAAATTATTAAGTATATTTTGTACATCCAACAATTAAGAACAACATATCCAGATTATGCAGTTCAAAATGATTACATACAAAGCCATAGGCGATTTTTCAGAAAATGCAAATCTTCTCATAGCAACTGCGAAGAATTTTATATTAAAGCGGAGTTGTGCGGAATGTTAAAACTTCCCAATACAACAGATTGTAGTTGTGGTGGGGGCGACTATGAAATCAGAAGAACTCCGAAAAGAGTTAAGGATTTCAAAAATAATATTGATAATATCTGCTTGTTCATGTCTGATTGCATTGCGGAATTAAGACAGATGAAACGTGAGATAGAGGAAATAGAAAGCCGAAGAAATGCGCCAGGAGAAAATCGCCAGTCTGAAAAAGCAGATTGAGAAGTT
>CALWLV010000039.1 GCA_944381595.1 uncultured Roseburia sp. | reverse complement strand
CGATGACTCTGGCCTTCTCCCTTGCTTTTTCCGATAGAAACTTATCTTCAAACAAGGTCATCTGCTCTGAGTTTCTCTGATATACCGGTTCTTCCTTCACAACCATAGGTGGTACCGGCTCTGGTTTCTTTATGGATTCTGCAATTCTTTTTTCTTCAAAGACTTCCGGTGTTTTCACCACCTCTTTTTTCAAAGGCTCCGGTGTTTTTTCTTCTTTTTCTGCCTTCACTTCCGGAATCAGTTCTTTTCCGGAAAGGGTCTGTCTTACCATTTCTGAAATCTCCGGATATAATTCCTCTCCATTCCGAAATCGCAGTTCCATCTTGGCGGGATGAACATTGACATCAATAAACTCCGGCGGAATTTCAAATTGAATGGCAGTAAACGGATATTTATGCTGCATCATAAAGGTTTTATACCCTTCCTCAATGGCACGGTTTATCATATTGCTCTTGATATATCTTCCATTGATGAAATAGTTTTCAAAATTCCGGTTTCCTCTGGCAATCAATGGTTTTCCCACATATCCTGTTATTTTTAATGTTTCTGTCTCATAATGCAATTCTAATAAATTAGCAGCAATATCTCTGCCATAAATTTGGTAAATCACATCTTTTAAACTGCCATTTCCGCTGGTATGCAAAAGATGTCTGCCATTATTGATAAAACGGATACTAATCTCCGGATGGGACAGCGCAATACGTTCTACGATATCTCCTATATGACTGCCTTCTGTGGTCGGAGTCTTTAAAAATTTCTTTCTGGCCGGAGTGTTGTAAAACAGATTTCGGATTAAAAATGTAGTACCATCCGGAACACCGACATCTTCGATTTCTCCTTCTTTGCCACCCTGTATTTCATACCGGCATCCCATGATGGTATCCTTTGTCTTTGTAATTAACTCCACCATGGATACGGCTGCAATACTGGATAAGGCTTCGCCTCGAAATCCCAGAGAGCCCACGGAAAGCAGGTCCTGTGCTGTCCGAATCTTACTTGTGGCATGGCGCAAAAACGCTGTCTTAATCTCTTCCCTTGGAATTCCGGCACCATTATCCGTAATACGAATCAGGGATATTCCCCCTTCTTTGATTTCGATGGTGATAGAAGTTGCCAGAGCATCGATGGCATTTTCTACTAATTCTTTGACGACAGAAGCCGGCCGGTCAATCACTTCCCCTGCAGCAATCTGATTAATGGTATCTTCATCTAAAACCTGTATCATATCCATCACCATCCCTTTCTATTTCCATCGATTCTTTAATTTACTCTGTAATTTATATAGCGTATTCAATGCTTCAATCGGAGTTAGATTTCCAATATCCAGTTCTTTTAATTCCTTTAAAATATCTTCATCTTTCACTGTGTCAAACAATGACATCTGAGTGATTTCCATATCATCTGGTTCCACCTGCTTTTCTTTTTTATGACTTCCGGAAGATTTGGACGCGATTTCCTTTGCATTTTTGGAAATATCTGCATCTGCAAGTTCCATAGCAAGCTCCTTGGCCCGTTCAATGACAGGTTCGGGCACACCGGCAAGTTTTGCCACCTGGATACCATAACTTTTATCCGCTCCGCCTTTTACGATTTTTCGAAGGAATACAATATGGTCTCCCTGTTCTTTAACTGCAATACAGTAATTATTTACTCCATTTATCATGCCCTCTAATTCTGTCAGTTCGTGATAATGGGTTGCAAATAAAGTCTTGGCCCCCAGCAGTCTGGTATTACTGATATATTCCACCACTGCCCATGCAATGCTCAAACCGTCAAAAGTACTGGTTCCTCTTCCAATCTCATCCAGAATCAGAAGACTGTTGGAGGTGGCATTACGGAGTATGTTTGCAACTTCCGTCATTTCTACCATAAAAGTACTTTGTCCGCTGGCAAGATCATCCGACGCTCCCACACGGGTAAAAATACGATCACATATACCAATATTGGCACTTTCTGCCGGTACAAAGCTACCAATCTGTGCCATCAAAACAATTAAGGCAGTCTGTCTCATATAAGTAGACTTTCCAGCCATATTCGGTCCGGTAATAATGGCGATCCGGTTGGATGTATTGTTCAGATAGGTATCATTCGATACAAACATCTGGTTGGACATCATCTGCTCCACCACAGGATGACGGCCGCCCTTAATATCAATGATACCTTTTTCATTGATTTTCGGCTTTACAAACTGATTTTTTTCCGCCACATAACTAAAAGACGCAAAGACATCCAGAGCGGCAATTGCCTTGGCCGTCTTTTGAATGGGAACAATATACTCTGCAATTTTGTCCCGGACTTCCACAAACAAATCGTATTCCAGCGCAAACAGTTTATCCTCGGAACCTAAAATCAACATTTCGATTTCTTTTAATTTGGGCGTGATATACCGCTCGGCATTGGTCAGCGTCTGTTTTCTGGTATAATCCTCCGGCATCTGAAATGTGTCTTTATATGTGTTTGTAATTTCAATGCAATAACCAAAATTTTTGTTAAACTTTATCTTTAAAGACTTTACTCCGGTACGTTCCCGCTCCTGCTGTTCCAAATCTGCCAGCCAGGTTTTGCCATCTGTCTTTGCATGACGGAGTTTATCGACTTCTTCATGATAGCCTTCTTTGATAATACCGCCTTCCTTTACCTGCATTGGAGGCTCTTCCACAATGGCACTTGAAATCAGCTGGGTAATATCTTCCAGTTCATCCATATCTTCATTGATCTTTGCTAACAGTTCATCATCAAATCCGGATAAAATCCGTTTGATATGAGGAATCATGGAAAGACTGTTCTGAAAAGCAACCAAATCTCTTGGATTCGCTGTTTTTCCGGCGATTCTGGCTATAATACGCTCCAGATCATAAATCGGATTTAAATATTCTCTGATTTCTTCCCGGTCAATGGCAGAATGTAACAATGTCTGTACTGCATTCTGTCTCTTTATAATTTCATCTTTATCCACCAGCGGCTGCTCCACATAGGAACGCAACAATCTGGCCCCCATGGCAGTTTTTGTCTTATCCAGAATCCAGAGCAGACTGCCTCGTTTGTTTTTTTCCCGTAAAGTCTCTGTCAGTTCCAGATTTCTTCTGGTAGATGTATCAATGACCATATACTTTCCGGTCACATAAGGTGTAAGTTTTGTCAACTGTGCCAGTGAGTTTTTCTGCGTCTGGATTAGATACTGCATTAAGGCTCCGGCACTGATAGAACCTGTCTCAAAATCTCCCAATCCCAGACCGGCCAGATTATGTACCTGAAAATGCTCCAGCAATGTTTTCTTTGCATTGGTATCATCAAAATACCAGGAATCCAGAGAGAAAATAGAAATATTTAATCTCTGTTTTAAATCATCCAAATCAATTCCACTGACGCAAAAGGACTGATTGCAGATAATTTCAGATGGCATGAATTTATTAATTTCGTCAAAGAGCGTCCTTATGGAATTCACTTCTGTCACATAGAAATCTCCCGTTGTAATATCACATACAGAAATTCCATAT
>CALWLV010000038.1 GCA_944381595.1 uncultured Roseburia sp. | reverse complement strand
TGGGAGCGGAGATTAATATCTGCTTTTATACCTATTTTCAGTATCTGAGAAGAAGAATTCATAGAAAAAAAGAAAAAACGAAGATGGATGAGTAGAAATGGATAAGATGACGTATGAGCAGTATTTGGAAGAATACGGAGAGTTAACCTATACGAATGTGGGGATTAGTATGATTCCCATGTTGAAGCAGGGAAGAGATTTTTTTACAGTAAAGAAAAAAACAAATCAGAGATGCAAAAAATATGATGTCGTTCTGTATCGACGGCCTCCGTCTCAATATGTGCTTCACAGGGTTGTGGAAGTCAGAGATAAGGACTATGTTATTCTGGGAGATAATTGTCTGAACAAAGAATATGGAATCACGGATGAGGATATTATTGGTGTCATGATTCGTTTTGTTCATAAGGGGAAAATGATTTCTGTGCAAAACAAAGGTTATCAGCTATATGCACGTATTTGGTATCTGATATATCCTTTTCGAAAAATTTGGATCCGTTTAAAAAGTAAATCAAAAAATATAAATGCTTAATTGACGTTTCGGTTAATTAAGCATTTGTAAATTCATATGAGATTATTTTTTTAAGGAGGAATGAAATTGCGTTTTTATCAGGAAAAGAATGCACTTATTGCAAAGGGTGGAAATGAAACTTTAAACATTCAGGCATGGGGCAGGAATGCTTTGCGTGTCCGTGCCACACAATATCCGGAGTTTACAGGCAGTAATCAGGCACTGGATTATGTGGAACCGGAGGATGTGGAAATCAACATCTCATCAGAGACGGCAGAAATTCGAAATGGAAAGGTACGATGTGTTCTTGACAGCAGAGGTTTTCTTATCTTTTATAAGGATGAGAAACAGATACTGAAAGAATACTACCGGTCATTTCATGGTGCCAATGAACATAGTCCCTGCATGAAATTGGATGCAAGAGAATTTAAATCCTATGTTGGAGGAGATTACAGCATCACCATGCGGTTTGAGGCAAATGAAAACGAGAAAATATTCGGGATGGGACAATACCAGCAGCCCAATCTGAATCTGAAAGGCTGTGTGTTGGAACTTGCACAGAGAAATTCTCAGATCAGTATTCCTTTTTATTTGTCCAGCTACGGATATGGATTCTTATGGAACAATCCGGGTGTGGGGGAAGTAATGTTTGGTGCAAATTATACCCAGTGGAACAGCCGTTGTTCGAAGGAACTTGATTATTGGATTACGGCAGATGATACTCCAAAAGATATTATCAGGAATTATACCCAGGTAACGGGCAGAGCACCGGAATTTCCGGAGAATGCATTGGGTTTGTGGCAATGTAAATTGCGTTACAGAACACAGGAAGAAGTATTAGAAGTGGCAAGGGAATACAAGAGACGGGGAATTCCTCTTGATGTAATCGTCATCGACTTTTTCCATTGGGTTCGTCAGGGCGACTGGAGTTTTGATCCGGAATACTGGCCGGATCCTAAGGCTATGATGGATGAGTTAAAACAAATGGGAGTTCGCTGTATGGTAAGTATTTGGCCAACAGTGGACCGAAAAAGTGTCAATTTTAATGAAATGATGGAACGGGGACTGTTTATCAGAACCGAACGGGGATCCATCCAGTGTTTTGATTTCCAGGGAGATACGGTGATTTATGATGCTACCAATCCGGAAGCGAGAGAATTCATCTGGCAGAAATCCAAGGAAAATTATTATAATTATGGCATTGATATGTTTTGGCTGGATGAGGCAGAACCAGAGTTTTCAGCCTATGATTATGAACATTTCCGATACTATACAGGACCTGCCTTAAAGGTGGCGAACAGTTACCCAAAGCTTCATGCCAAGGCTTATTATGATGGCTTAAAGGCAGAGGGAAGAACAGATATTGTGAATCTGCTGCGAAGTGCCTGGGTGGGAAGCCAGAAGTATGCGGCATTGGTATGGTCAGGTGATGTGTTGTCCAGTTTTGCTTCTTTGAGAGATCAGCTGTCTGCCGGATTGAATATCGGAATTGCAGGAATCCCATGGTGGGTGTCAGATACAGGCGGATTTCATGGAGATAAGAATTGGGAACATTTTAATGAATTATTGATTCGCTGGTTCCAGTTTTCAACATTCTGTCCGGTATTGCGTATGCATGGAGACCGGGGACCACATGATATTCCACCATTATCAGATTTGGATTATGGCGGAGGGTTCTCTTTCACAGGGCAGCCAAATGAGCTTTGGAGTTATGGGGAAGAAGCTTATGAAATCATGAAGAAATATCTGGATCTACGTCTTAGCATGAAGGATTACATTAAATCTGTATTAGATGAGGCCAGTGAAAATGGCTCACCGGTGATTCGTACCATGTTTTACGAATTTCCGGAAGATGAGAAGTGCTGGGAACTGAAAGAGCAATATATGTTCGGAAGCAGATATTTGGTAGCACCGGTATTGTATCAGGGTATGACAGAGCGAACTGTTTATCTTCCGGAGGGAATCTGGAAGAGTATTCATGACGGATGTATTTATGAGGGAAAACAGGAGATACTGGTACAAACACCATTGGAGATAATACCGGTATTTGAGAAACTATAAGATATAACATGAAGGAGTGTACACGAAAGGTGAAAATAAAGAAAAAATTTGCAATATATGTGTCTCAGAATATGTTGGGACAGATTGGAATATCCTGCTATATTCTGGCCGATACATTTTTCATATCCAGAGCCATGGGCGCCAATGGTGTGACCGCATTAAATTTGGTACTTCCGGTATACAATTTTATTTTTGCATTGGGAAATATGGTGGGAATTGGAGCCGCTATTCGATTTGCTATTGGGAAGAATACCAAAAACAAAGGAAACAATGAGTGGCTGATGAATGCTCTTTTCTGGGGCACATTGATAGGTCTTGTTTTTTCTGTAATCGGATTTTTCGCTCCGGATATGGTGTTATCCCTGTTGGGGGCAGATGAAGAAATCATTCATGTGGGAACCAGCTATACGAGAATTTTTATGGTGTTTGCTCCGTGTTTTATCTGGAACATTGTGATAAATGCATTTGTAAGAAATGATGGAAATCCGACGCTAGCCATGGCCGGTACCATTGGAAGTAATTTATTTAATATCGTATTTGATTATATTCTTATGTTCCCTTGTGGGATGGGAATGGCAGGAGCTGCTTTGGCTACGGCATTATCTCCCCTTGTGGGCATTGCGTTGTGCAGTATTCATTTCTTTTCAAAGAAAAATACATTACAGCTATGCCGCATTCGCCCATCTGTGAAAAAATTGTTCCATTCCTGCCAGGTAGGTGTTTCCGCATTTGTAAGCCAGATGTCTTCCGGAATCGTTGTGATGCTGTTTAATTTTTTAATTTTAGGATTGGCAGGAAATGTAGGGGTAGCTGCTTACGGAGTTGTGGCAAATGTTTCCATGGTGGTATTGGCGTTGTTTACCGGTATTGCTCAGGGAACACAGCCGCTTTTGAGTGAAGCTTATGGAAAAAATGATGGAGATGCGGTAAAAACCCTGCGAAATCTTGGAATTGGCACAGCAATTGTGACAGCGACTGTAGTCTATCTGTTTATCTGGTTTCAGGCTGATTCTCTGGCAGGAATCTTTAATCCGGAGCAGAACAGACAGTTGGAAGAATTGGCGGTCGAGGGACTGAAGCTTTATTTCATCGGATTCTTCTTTGCCGGAATCAATGTATTCTGTGGAGACTTTTTCAGTGCGATTGGACAAGCAAAATGGGCATTTTTTGAATCAATATCCAGGGGATTTGTGTCCATTATTGTCTTAGCATTTTTGTTATCAGCACTATTTGGTCTCACCGGTGTCTGGCTGGCATTCCCTGCTGCAGAACTGGTAACACTTATGATTACTGTTTTGGGATTGGTAAAAATCAGAAATTCCTATGGAAAGAATTGAAAATAATGTGAAAAAGCGGCTCTTAATGTAAAAATAAAAAAAGAGCCGCAGCTCTTTTTACGGAGAGCATGGGATTTGAACCCACGAACAGCTTACGCCGTTACCGCATTTCGAGGGGCGTGAAACGGATAAAACCCCTTATATCTCCGCACAAGTCCGTATAAAATCCCTCCTGCAAGCCTGTAAAAATGGGATTTTTTCGTATCTTGTTATTTGTGTCCGCA
>CALWLV010000037.1 GCA_944381595.1 uncultured Roseburia sp. | reverse complement strand
GTCTTCGTCAAACGATTCTTGAGGAAAATGTAGCTTTGCTGCTTGCAAATAAAATCAAACCAACAGCACTTGCGAACGGTTATGTACCTGTTGATATTGATGTTACTCCGATGGACAATTCAAAATCCAAGAAAGAGGGCGTTTCAAGAACCTACAAGGGTTTTGACGGTTATGCACCAATGATGGCATATATTGGTACAGAAGGGTATGCCATCAATTTTGAACTTCGTGAAGGAAAACAACATTGCCAAAATGGTACGGTAGAGTTTTTACAGGAAACCATTCAGTTGTGTAAAAAACTAACAGACCAGCCATTGCTCATCCGTCTGGACTCGGGCAATGATTCCATTGATAATGTAGCTGTTTTAATTGACTCCGGCTGTTATTTTATCATCAAACGAAATCTTCGTCGCGAAAGCAAAGACGATTGGTTTAATATGGCAAAGAAATATTGCAAAAATATTGAAAACCCCCGTGATGGCAAAACAGTTTACAAAGGAAGTGACTGGAAAACCGTGATCAGTAAGCAGTTCAATCAGGAATTCACACTCCGTGCAGGGTATGAAATAACAGAACGAACCATCGATAAAAATGGTCAGTTTTACCTGATACCGGATATTGAAGTCGAAACCTGGTGGACCAATCTTGGTGCAGATGATCAGGAAATAATCAATCTTTATCATGCACATGGGGAATGCGAACAATACCACAGTGAAATTAAAACAGATATGGATTTGGAACGTCTGCCATCAGGTAAATTCAACACGAATGCACTGATTTTGGAACTTGCTATCATGGCATATAATATTCTGCGTATGATTGGTCAGGGAACAATTGGAGGTCGTGCCCCAAGGCAAAAGCGGAATGTAAAACGTCGCCGACTGCATACGGTCATCAGCAATCTTATAATGATGGCCTGTCATATAACCTCCCACGCCAGACAACTGTTTATGGGGCTTGGGAAAAGTAATGTATGGCGACACATATTTGCGGATTTCTGTGAACTATGTAGCGAATAGAAGCATATAAATAATTGATTTGAAGTCCATAGGGGTTTTTGCGCCCTTTTGACCTTCAAATTGCTCAAACTTAGTTATGCAATCCACAAAAATGCAACAAATTTTGTAGGTTGCATTATAAAAAGCAGAACTTCACGGATTCAGGTTATATATAGGAAAAGAGTGTAAAGTCTTAATCATGCAATAGACTTTACACCCCTGCTTTTGCAATATATTGTTTGGTTATGCTGTGTGAACTGTTGTATCTTTCTTGTATTTATACAGGATGTTATGCACTCGTTCCACTTCGTCCAGAACGAAAGAACACTCTTTTCGTATCTCATTTTTTAAGACACGTTCCGTTTGCTGTATCTGTGATTCTAAGTTATCAATTCTGTCGTTTATGCTTTTCACTTCTGACTTTGTATCTTGTATTTCTGATTTCATTTCTTGTATCATACCTTGCATTTCTTGTTTCATACTTTGCATTTCTGTCAAAAGCAAATCTAACTTTTCGCTATCTGTCATGTAATCACTCTCCTTTTTATCTATAGAAAAAATTTGTCTGGCTCTTAATTGTTCTATCAATGATTTGTTTACTACTGATAATCTACAATTAAAGCGTCTGCTCACTTATCATACAAAATTAAATGAAAGGGAATAAAAAAGCGATACTCCATAACAGTATCGCTTCTTTATGATTTTCCATTTAAAATTGATTCTAAATTTTACTTAGGGGTAAAGTAAAAATAAATTGGCATAGAGATCCATTTCCTATTCGCACTATCATCTTACTCTAATTGCTTTTTCTCTCTTATCTGTTACCACACTACCTGCAGGAACATCCTTTGTAACCAATGTACCTGCTCCAATCACAGATCCTCTACCAATTGTTACGCCATCCAATATGATTACATTGCTGCCTATCCAACAATCATCCTCAACTGTAATACCTTTTTGATTGACCCCCTGGCTCTTAATATCAATATTTATATCCGAAAAATTGTGATTTTCAGCAAATAGACTGCACTTGGGACCAAACATGACATTTTTACCTATTGTAATTCTACCTGAACAACCAACATAGCCATACGGTCCAATAGAAGAATGTTCTCCCATAGTTAAGCCGATACCGAGATCACCACCATAGTAGGATGAGGGTCTGATCATCACACCTCGACTGATTGTCACATAATCTCCAAATTTCAGCCCTTCTGAACATAATCCTTGGATTTCTGCATAATCCTCAAACTTTACATTCTTTCCGCATGTGATATGCCTTCCATGAGTAATCTTGACATGTTTACCAGCAAGGAACAGTCCTTTTGATTGTTTCAAGAATAAACGTTTTACCCCTCCTCGAAGAATTTTTATAGTTGTATTAAATAAAATAATTATCTTATCTGTTATTCCAATATTAGAATTCACAATCATAATCTCCTTATTTTATAATAATCTCTCTCCATTTAGGTAAACGTCTCAAACATCTAATGATTTATTAACTTCAACAATTCCATTTGAATAGACAGTCTTTGTACATAATGTAACAACTACTTCTTAAAAAGCTTAATAAAATCAAATTATCACCGGTTTGGATAAATCAAACCGGTGATATATTCTCCTTTTATAAAACAACAGGGGAAGAGGGATTCGAACCCCCATGAACAGTTTTGGAGACTGTCATCCTGCCATTGGATGATTCCCCTAAGTCGAACTTGCTTCACACAAGCGACTTAATATTTATACCATACAAAAAGACTTTTGTCAACAATTTTTTTAAATTAATTCAAAGTTTTTTTTGCCTGGTCTGTAATATTCCTCTGATATGCAATTTCATTTTCCATATTTCTTGACACATCATTGGCTACATAAGCAGCGTCTAATACCTTCTGAAGAAGTCCCCCTATATCTTCTGCCATTTTATTCTGCTCTTCTGCATTGACAAAAATATCATTCATATATTCAACCATGCCATCTACAAATCCCTGAACCTCTAATATCTTTGCTGTTATTTCCGCAGAAGAATTCTTGGTCTGGTTGGCAAGAGACTGAACTTCCTGAGCTACCACAGAGAACCCTCTTCCATGCTCGCCAGCTCTTGCAGCTTCAATCGATGCATTCAGAGAAAGAATATTCGTCTTATTTGCAATCCCGGAAATTACTTTTGCAAATCCGGCAATCACTTCTGACACTTCTTTCATATGTTCCACATTTTCTCTGGAAAGTTTTATCTCTTCGTTGAGCTGTTCGATTTTCTTAATCAGATTGTTGACTGCTCCGATTCCCTCTTTTACCAGATTCAAAGATGTATCAGAGGAATTAATTACATCAAAAGCATTTTTTTCCAATTTTAATTGAGAATCATCCAAACGTTCTACGATTTCTAACATATTTTTTGTCATATCATTATCCATAACTGTCTCCTTTACCTATATATATTTCATCAAATCCTGTATATTCTTCACCCCAATCAGCTCCATTTCTTTCGACTGAGGCAATGCGTCTTTGGAAACTGCCGGCATAATACACCTGGTAAATCCCAGTTTTTTTGCCTCTGCCACCCGCCGCTCTGCCATATTCACAGCACGAATCTCTCCTGACAATCCCACTTCACCAAAAACAATGGTCTTCTCATCAATCACAAGATCACGGTAACTGGATATCATAGCAAGCACAATGCCAAGATCCAAAGCCGGCTCATTTATTTTCATACCGCCTGCCACATTTACATAGGCATCATATTCCCCCAATTTCAATCCCAGCCTTTTCTCCAGGACTGCCATCAAAAGATTTACTCTATTGTAATCAGTTCCGGCAGCTGTTCTTCTTGGAAGGCCAAAATTTGTCCGACAGACCAGTGCCTGTATTTCTGCAAGAATTGGTCTTGTCCCTTCTATCACACATGCTACTACAGAACCGGATGCATGTTCCGGTCTTCCATTCAGCATATATTCGGAAGGGTTCTTCACTTCTCTCAACCCCTCGTGGCACATTTCAAACACACCGATTTCATTGGTTGACCCAAAACGGTTCTTCACACCGCGCAAAATACGGTAAGAGGCATGTCTGTCTCCTTCGAAATAAAGAACGGTATCCACCATGTGTTCCAGAACTCTCGGTCCCGCCACCACCCCCTCTTTTGTCACATGACCTACGACAAAAACAGATATATTCTCCGTCTTCGCAATCTGCATCAACAGATTCGTAGACTCTCTCACCTGACTGACGCTGCCCGGTGCACTGGCCACGTCCTCATTATAAATGGTTTGGATGGAATCGATGACCGCCACATCCGGTCTTTCCTCTTTCAGCGTATGCTCAATCAATGCCAGATTTGTCTCACAGTATAATTTCAGATTATCATTAAAATCTCCAATTCTGTCAGCACGAATTTTAATCTGTTTTAAAGATTCTTCTCCCGATATATACAAAAGCTTCTTTCCGCTTTCCGAAAGATTTCTGCAAACCTGAAGAAGAATCGTTGATTTGCCGATTCCCGGATCTCCTCCGATTAAAGTAAGGGAACCGCGTACAATGCCGCCGCCCAGCACTCTGTCCAATTCCATAAATCCGGTAGACATTCGCTCTTCATCCTCCGCCTGAATCTGGCTAAGGAGGGACGGCTTATGGTTTGCGGCATACGACCGCAAACCAACTTTCTCTTTTTTTCCAACCGGTTCTTCTACAAAGGTATTCCACTCTCTGCAGCCGGGACACTGTCCCAGCCATTTTGCAGATTCATATCCACACTCTTTACAGAAAAATGCCGTTGTTCTTTTCGCCATAACTATAACCGCCCGAAATTAACACTTTACGATTTTTATTTCTGCTGAAGAACCATGATTTACTTCCACACTGAGGACTAATTTTCCTCCCAGATTGGTCTTCATTGTTCCTGCATTCATACCGTCTATAAAGATGGTGTATTCTGTCTCAGGTTCTAATTCCACTGTAATCTGAGGCTCTGTATCGCTTTCTACTGCAAATGAAACAGTGTTCTCTGTTACCTTAAATCCATGTACAGCTGTACCCGGTACTGATTCGTATACAAACATACCATTTCTTTCCAGTTTTGTAATTTCTTCAAATGTTTTGACCTTATATAAATCCCCGTTCACTTCAAAATCAGAAACCTTTGTCTTTTTGTCCAGTTTGTAATTACCAAAACTGATTGTTCCATCCTCTTCCTTGCGAATTAATTCCTCAATAACTGACATTTTCTTTTTCCTCCTGTACTTTTCATCACGCTGTCAAATAGCATAATTTAATATATTCATTATATACTATTTTTGTGTAAATTGCTATCCTTTTTCACCACAAAATTTAATTGTTCTTTTTTCAGTGTTACCGTTACTTTATCACCGGGATGAACTGCTCCATCTAGTATTTCTTCTGCCAGAGGGTCTTCAATTCTTTCAATCAATGCTCTTCGAATCGGTCTTGCACCGTATTTTTTATCATAATGTTTTTCTACAATAAATTTTTTCACTGCCGGCTGTACATGAAGCACGATGCCGGTCTGGTTCTTGATCCGCTCCACAATCTCTTTCAACATGATTGTGATGATATCCTGCATATTTTCCTTTGTCAGAGCATGGAAGACAATGGTTTCGTCGATTCTGTTCAAAAACTCAGGTTTAAACATGTGTTTTACCACATCCATCACAGAGGATTTCATGGCATCGTAGTCTGCCTTTTCATCTTCTTTGGACGAAAAGCCCAGTTTCTTTGGTTCCATGATTCGTTCTGCTCCTGCATTACTGGTCATAATGATAATGGTATTTTTGAAGTCTATCTTCTTTCCTTTTGCATCTGTAATGTGACCATCATCCAATACCTGAAGCAAAATATTAAACGTATCCGGATGTGCTTTCTCCACTTCGTCAAACAGGATAACAGAATAAGGATTCCGGCGAACCTTCTCTGACAACTGTCCTCCATCCTCAAAGCCAACATATCCCGGAGGAGAACCAATCAGTTTGGATACACTGTGTTTCTCCATATATTCCGTCATGTCAACACGAATCAATGCCTTTTCATCTCCAAACACAGCCTCTGCCAATGCCTTGGAAAGTTCTGTTTTTCCAACGCCGGTAGGACCAAGGAACAGGAAAGAACCAATTGGACGTTTTGGATCTCTCAGTCCAACCCTGCCACGTTTCACCGCTCTGGCAACCGCATGGACTGCCTGCTCCTGCCCTACAACTCTCTGGCTCAGAATCTGTTCCAGCTTCTTCAGCCGTCCAGCTTCTGTCTCAGATAATTTGCTTACCGGAATTTTTGTCCATGCTGCAACCACCTGCTCCACATCTTCTTCCTGAAGTACCAGATTTTGATTCTTTTTATCCTTTTCCCATTTTTTTTCTGCTTTGTCCATCTGCTGCTGAAGATTTTTATATTCCGCACGAACCTGTGCTGCTTTCGCAAATTTCTCCTGCACAATCAGTTCTTCTAACTGACGATTCCGCTCTTTTGCTTCCTCCTCAAGAGTTCTCAAAACATCGGGCTTAATATAATTCTTCAGAACTTTTCTGGATGCTGCCTCATCAATCAAATCGATGGCCTTATCCGGAAGGTTCCGATCATTGATATATCGAATGGAAAGTGTAACCGCAGCCTCCACTGCCTCCTGAGAAATGGTGATTCTATGATGCTTTTCATATCTGGATTTTAAACCATTGAGAATGGTTATGGCCTGTTCTTTCGTCGGTTCTTCCACCGTTACAGGCTGAAATCTTCTTTCCAGTGCAGCGTCCTTTTCAAAATGTTTTCTGAATTCCTCTATGGTGGTTGCTCCAATGACTTGAATTTCACCTCTGGAAAGAGCCGGTTTTAAAATATTTGCTGCATCCATTGCACCTTCTGCACCGCCGGCACCTATCATCGTATGAATCTCATCAATAAATAACAAAATGTTCCCATCTCGTTTTACTTCATTGATAATTCTTTTGATTCGCTCTTCAAATTCACCACGGTATTTGGTTCCTGCTACCATTCCCGCAAGATCTAAGGTCATCACACGAAGTCCTGCAATATTCTCCGGTACATCTCCCTGCACAATACGCATAGCAAGACCTTCTACAATGGCAGTTTTACCGACTCCCGGTTCTCCAATCAGACAAGGATTGTTCTTTGATCTTCTGGAGAGAATCTGAATGACCCGTTCAATCTCCTCATCCCTGCAAAAAACAGGATCCAATTGATCCGCTCTTGCTAATTCTGTTAAATCCCTGGAGTACTGCTCCAATATCTGGCTTTGTCTGCCACGGCTTTTTCCACCTTTCAATGCTGACAACTCTTCTTTTATATAAGCACTATCCGCTCCTATGGCATTTAAAATTTCTCCATATAATTTCTGCAGATTCACTTCTAATGTGGCAAGGATTCTTGGAGCTGTGCTGTCATTTTCTTTGATTAAAGCAATGAGAATATGCTCTGTGCCTATCTTGTCCATTCCAAGCTTTTCTGCTTCTTTTGCACTGTTTTCCAAAACCTGAAGGGCACGTCTGGAAAATTCTTCTCTATCCCGTACCATGACGGATCCGGCAGATTTATGCATACTTTCTATCACTTGGTAAATTTTCTCACTGTTTACCTTGTAATGTTCTAAAGCTTTCGCAGCAACACAATCCGTTACGCTGGTGATTCCGTACAGCAAATGCTCCGTTCCCACATATCCATGTTCCAGCTTTTTGGAACAGCTTTTTGCATTTTCCAATGCCTGAGTCGCACTCAGTGTATATTGCTCCTGCATCGCACTCTATTATCCTTTCCTTCTGTTTCTATTTTTTATTTAAAATTTGATCCAGTTCCCGATCCAGATGTTCTTCATCCATCGGTTCTATATATTCCTCCGTATCATCATCTTCCTCTATATCTTCACTATCTTCACTGTCTTCCTCATCTTCTTCTATTTCTTCGAAACTATCAGAATTTCGCTGTTTTTTTCGAATGATAACAATCAGAATAATAATCATTATCAGTTCAAACAGAACCAGAGCCATGCATAAGATGATGATATTTCGAGTCTTCAGTTGCCGCTCCATAGATTCTTTTTCCGAATCCACAGCAGGGGTTTTCACATCACTTACAACCTCTTCTGTATCTTCCCATGTTTCCATACATCTTAACATTGTTTCTTCTTTTTCATCATAATAATAAAGATGATATTCCCCATTCCAGTTCATGGCATATAAGAGATAAATGCCCTCATAATCTGTCCGATATGCCTGTACCGTACTTCCTGCCAATTCCAGGGACAAACTCTCAAAGGGCAGTTTTAATTCCTGTGGAAAATCCATAATTGTATACATATGCTGACGAATGGTCAGGCAAATATAAGGAGAAAAGACATCTGCTTTTTCATCATAAATATAAAATGCCCCTTCCTGATTCTCCTGATTTACAAGATAAAATAAGACAAGATTTGTAGATAATCCCTTAGCTGCTGTGATGGTTACATCATGATAAATGGTTTCTGTAACCTCATAGCCCTCCGGCACAGCTACGCCTTCCGGTATGGAGGATACTACAAATGTTTTGTCATTCACCGTAACTGCCAACGGATTCTGCGGGTTTTCTTCCGGAATGGTTGTCGGTTCCTCCGTCGTGGTTTCTTCCGGTGTGGTCTCCTCCGGTGTCGTTTCTTCCGGTGTGGTTTCTTCCGGATATGCCTTTTCTGTATAAATTACATACTTCTTCACCTCACCGTTTTCTGCCGTTACCGTTACAGTAGTGGTATTACTGCCGGGATCCATTCTGGTACCTGACACAGCAACTGCTGCCTTCCCATCCTGTGCCGAAGCATCTAAGGAAAGCCTTGTAACAGTTGCTCCTACACTGAGATTGTAAGATGTCACATCAGCAGAAAAAGCCGGTGATAAATTCATACTTTCAGTGGTTCCATCTTCATGAACCGCAGATACATTCAGAGCAGAAAGATTATTGTTCGAGGAGTAGGTCACTGGTGCTGAAACTGTAACGGAACCGCCTGCGGCTTTCACCGTCATATCATTGGTATCTGTATCACAAGGTACACTGATTGTTTCAAAAGAAAGATTAGAGGTTCCCGCCGCCTTTGTCTGAAATGTAATCGTATATGATTTGGACGTACTGTTTACATAATCATTATAAAATTGCAGGGAACCGCCGCCACCGCCATCTGCACCCGAGCTGTATTCCAGAATATTTGCATCGTAATTTAACTTCATGGCATATGCGCCAATTGTGGCACTGGAAGAAAATGTTACCGTTACCGTTACGGTTTCTCCCTGTGTTGCTGTGGCGGATGAAACAGACGCCTGAAAATCGGCAGCCTCAACATTCTCCCCCATGACAAATACAAGAAGAAAAACAAGTGCCGAATTCAAAATCATCTTCCATATGCCTTTTCCTTTGTTCATTGTTTACCTCCATTATCTGCTCTACTGTATTTTAGCCTCTCCTAAAATATGACGTTTAATGATATAAGCATCTTTCACAGTGATGCCATCCCCATTTCTGCTCACATCTCCCGCCGTCTGATATGCTCCTGTCAGTTTGCCTTCTCCAAGGATATCTCTTTTGATCAAATATGCATCCTTCATATTGATACTTCCGTCCCCATTTACATCTCCATAGAGAACCGCCGTAAATTCTTTATAAAGCTGCCCGTTACGGTTTAAAATTCTGATTCTGTCACCACTTCCAACTGCACCGCTCTTCTGATTTCCGGCACTGTCTAAGATTTGAACTGAACCATTATTTACCTGAAAACACGACTTCAGTGTATCCACAGTCATACCTTCGGAAATTCCCGTAAGAATACCTGTATTTTCATCTACGGACACATTGGTTACTTTGTATGAAACCGCATCGTCACCCGGAGTCGTTGGTGTTGAAGGATTCTGGGCTGCTTTTCTGTTTACATGAATGGTATAACTGCGCACCGTTCCGTTTCCGGCTGTCACCTTTATGACAATATCATTATTTCCCACATTCAGTCCATAATTACCGGTTCCTGTTACTTTTGCGGAACTGTCAATCGCTTTGGCATCTACGGTAATGGACGTTACGGAATTGTCCACGGTCACATCATATGTATTGGTAAATTTCTGGAATCCCGGTGTCAGATTTCCCGCGGAAACTGTCAGGGATGCAAGACAGCTGTTTGGACTTCCATCACCTGTCGGAATCGTGCAAACGCTATCCGGCATATTTTGAAAAACCG
The DNA here is from genome assembly GCA_944381595.1 of uncultured Roseburia sp. Lineage (GTDB taxonomy): Bacteria > Bacillota > Clostridia > Lachnospirales > Lachnospiraceae > CAG-303. The sequence continues at coordinate 9,802 of CALWLV010000037.1, read as the reverse complement.
GAATCTTAAATACAATCGGAATGGTTTTCTTCATGCTGTCTGAATAGCCATTGGATGCAGACAGTCCTTCATTTCTTGCTGCAATAATATGTGTCATATACTGGTGGGTATATGGAGTTCCCACGAAGTCAAACTTCTTATAATAAATCGTATCCTGTCCAATATTAATATAATTCTTACCTAATAATTTTGCACCGCCTACGATGGATTTATATCTGCTGTTCCAAGGTCGTAAAGAATAACTATCTGTCTTTTTTGCATAAATCAGACCATTGACCACCGCAGAATTACCGCCACCGGCGTAAGCCCCCCAGTTATAATAATTATAATATCCCTGATATCCATTCAATGTTCCGGATATACTGTGCGAGGTTCCTGCTCTTCCCTGCTCCTGAATAATACTGGAGGCCAGACAGTATGGACTAACACCCGAAGTTGCAGCTGCATTCATCAATGCCTCTGCATAAGTCATACTTCCACCCCTGTCATTGGATATGGTTTGAGATTCCATAAATGTTCCACTTAACATATTCTGCAAACCACTCTGGGTCTGGTAGGAAGACTGATAAGATAATAACTCGAACTGAAAGATATACTTTTCGTCCAGGAAATTTCTTGGATCCAATGCATATGCCACCAATTCTTTCGATGCTGCTGCCCAGCTTCCGCCATCAAATCCGTACCATTTACCGGTATCCCAGTTATAGGCATCTGCTTCTGTAGACTTCCAGGAAGAAATAGAACTCATGGAAATCAAACTTCGTCCTGTCACAGATTCGTTCTTCACCACTTCATTCCAGTCATATTTCAAATGATCCGCTACAAATACCCAGTTTGGATACTTTGCATGAAGCTTGCGAAGGGATTCCTTATAGCTTTCCGGGAACTTCTGACTATTCAGATAACTTTCAAAATCAGCATCAGGGGTATAATCCACATCTGCTTCTACATAAATATAATTACTATGCGCATAACCTGTCAGTGATGCTCCACTGTATGTAAATGCAATATGATACCATTTTGCCCCATCAGACGCATAGGATTCACCGGTAATCGTCACCTTCTGTCCATTGGTCAGCTTTACATTGGCGCCGCCGTGGGTCAGCTTGCTGTACCCCGTTCCCGGACCTGTCCTTACATTCAAGGCATCATCCACCTGTACAATACCGGTTTTGTTCTCATATGCATATGTATTCTCAGGGGTAAAAAACGCAAAAAGACCACCTATTATTGATATCACAAGAATATAACAAATAATATTGGTCCTTATATCTTTTCCCTTGTACTTCATATTTAATCTCCGCTTTTTTAATCAGGGAAAGACTGTTTTCCCACAGTCCTTCCCAATGTCTTGCATCTATTAAGCTTCATCGATTGCTTTTCCAATATCGTGACGCATATACTTATTTCCAAAATGAATCCATTCCGTTGCTTCATAGGCATTTGCTCTGGCTTTCTTCAAATCATCACCTTTTGCAACCACGCCTAAAACACGGCCTCCATTTGTTACAATATCGTCACCGTTCCATTTTGTTCCTGCATGGAATACATAATAACCGTCTTTTCCGTCAAAGTTCTCAAATCCGGTTATCTTATAACCTTTTTCATAATGTTCCGGATATCCATCCGATGCAAGTACCACACAGACTGCCGCATTATCTTCAAACTGAAGCTCTATCTGATCCAATGTTCCGTCAATACATGCCTGAAATACATCAATAATGTCATTCTTCATTCTCGGAAGCACTACCTGAGCTTCCGGATCACCAAATCTTGCATTGTATTCCAGTACCTTTGGTCCTTCCGGTGTAAGCATCAATCCAAAGAAAATAATTCCCTTAAAAGGTCTTCCTTCTGCGGCCATGGCGTCCACTGTTTTCTGGTAAATATGTTCTTTACAGAAAGCATCCACTTCCGCTGTATAGAACGGGCTTGGAGAAAATGTTCCCATACCGCCGGTATTCAGTCCCTGGTCTCCGTCCTTTGCCCGCTTGTGATCCTGTGCAGAGGTCATGATTTTAATGGTTTTTCCATCTACATAAGAAAGTACGGAAACCTCTCTTCCTGTCATAAACTCTTCTATCACAATACGGTCGCCGGCACTGCCAAACTGCTTGTCCAGCATCAGTGTCTTCACGCCTTCTTTCGCTTCTTCTTTTGTATTACAGATCAAAACACCTTTTCCCAGAGCAAGGCCATCTGCTTTTAATACGATTGGATACTTAGACGTTTCCAGATAATTCAGGGCATCCTCCGCTGTCTCAAAGGTTTCATATGCCGCAGACGGAATCTGGTATTTCTTCATCAAATCTTTGGAAAATGCTTTGGAACCTTCCAAAATGGCAGCATTTTTTCTCGGTCCAAATACTCTTAGGCCTTCCGTTTCAAAAGCATCCACAATACCGCCTACCAATGGGTCATCCATACCAATGACTGTCAGATCAATATCTTTTTCTTTGGCAAATGCTACTAATTTGTCAAACTCCATGGCTTGAATATCAACACATTCTGCCAACTGACTGATTCCGGCATTTCCCGGTGCACAATATATTTTCTCTACCTTCGGACTCTGAGCCACTTTCCATGCAATGGCATGCTCCCGTCCACCGCTTCCAACGATTAAAACTTTCATCTGTGTCCTCCTGTTATCATTTCTCTAAGCATCGCATCTTTTTACCTGGTGATTTTCCACTCGAATTCTTCCGTTGGCAATATCATCTATGGCCTTTGGCATAATTACCCATTCTGCCTGTTCCATCACACGCTGCTGCAACGTCTTTGGTGTATCATCCTCCATGACTGCAACAGCCTTCTGTGCAATAATCGGTCCGGTATCGGTTCCCTCATCTACAAAATGACAAGTGGCTCCGGTAATCTTTACACCACGTTCCAAGGCCTTTTCATGTACTTTCAATCCATAATATCCGGTACCACAAAAAGCAGGAATCAATGACGGATGAATATTGATAATCCTGTTCGGATATTTCTGAATCAGAGCCTCCGGCAACACCACAAGGCAGCCTGCCAGCACAATCAAATCCAGCCGGTATTCGTCCAGTGTACGGATTAATTGCTCATTGAATTCTTCCCTTGTTGCAAACTGTTTCGGAGACACACAGACCGCATCAATTCCAGCCTTTTTCGCCCGTTCCAGTGCATATGCACCCGGATTATTGCTAATCACAACGGCCAGTTCTGTATTGGTAATGGTTCCCTCTGCTACTCCATCGATAATCGCCTGAAGATTTGTACCGCCTCCGGATACCATAACGCCGACTCTTAGCATAATGTAACTCCCTTTTCTCCTGCTTCAACAGCACCAATGATGTAAGCATCTTCACCAGCTTCCTTCAATGCGTTCAAAGTCTTGTCCACATCAGCAGGGTCTACTGCCAGCACCATACCGATACCCATATTAAAGGTATTGTACATCATCTGTTCTTCAATATCTCCGTCTACCGAAAGCATTCTGAAAATTGCAGGAACTTCATAGCTATCCTTCTTCACAACTGCTCTGACGCCATCCGGAAGCATTCTTGGAATGTTTTCATAGAAACCGCCTCCTGTAATATGGCTGCATCCTTTTACCTTCACACCGGCATTCTTCACTGCCTTCATAGCCTTTACATAAATCTTTGTTGGAACAATCAAGGCTTCCCCAAGTGTTGTTCCAAGTGCGTCATAATATGTATTTAATGCTTCCTCTGTCATCTTAAATACGTTTCTGACCAGAGAGAAACCATTGCTGTGTACACCACTGGATGCAATACCAATCAATGTATCACCCGGTTTTATGTCTGCTCCTGTGATGAGATCTTTCTTATCAACCACGCCTACTGCAAATCCTGCAATATCATATTCATCTACCGGATAGAAACCAGGCATTTCTGCTGTCTCACCACCAATCAGAGCAGCACCTGCCTGAATACATCCTTCTGCTACACCGCTTACGATACTTGCAATCTTTTCCGGTTCATTCTTTCCACATGCAATGTAATCTAAAAAGAATAATGGTTCTCCGCCTGCACAGGCAACATCGTTGACACACATCGCTACACAGTCAATTCCAACTGTATTATGCTTATTCAACAGAAACGCAAGTTTTAACTTGGTACCTACACCATCTGTTCCTGACAACAGAACCGGTTCTTCCATATCTTTAAATTTGCTAATATCAAAGGCACCTGAGAATCCGCCAAGTCCTCCCAACACTTCTGAACGCATGGTTTTTCTCACATGCTCCTTCATCAGTTCCACTGACTTATATCCCGCTTCAATATCAACGCCGGCCTTCTTGTAATCCATGATAAAAACTCCTCATCTTTCTATATTTTCTAAATTTTTATTTTGTATAATTCTTATGTCCGTTAGCTTCCAGCTTTTCCTTCTTTTCCACTACTTTTTCTTTCATCTTTTCAGAATAAGCCTTCAGTCTGTCCAATAACTCCGGATCTGATGTAGCAAGAATCTTAGCTGCAAGAAGTCCTGCATTCAATGCACCATTGATTGCAACTGTCGCTACTGGAATTCCACCCGGCATCTGTACAATAGAATAAAGAGAATCAACTCCGCCAAGTGCTTTTGTGTGAATCGGAACACCGATAACAGGCATCGGGAACAATGCTGCACACATACCCGGTAAATGAGCCGCTCCCCCTGCTCCTGCGATAATTACCTTCATTCCCTTTGATTCAGCAGATTTTGCATAATCAAAGAAGATGTCAGGCATTCTATGGGCTGAGATAATTGTCATCTCATAATCCACTCCCAATTCTTCTAATACATCTGCAGCTTTTCCCATGATTTCCAAATCAGAATCACTGCCCATAACAATACCAACTTTAGCCATGTCTTTTCTCTCCTTTATACGCATTGTTTTTTGAAAATTTCTACACTTTATTGTACTTCATATCAATTTGCAAGTCAATGATTTTCTCCATTTTCCTCAAAAGGACGATTCAATTCTTCTGTCCCCTCCAAAACAAATCTGCCGTTCAAAATCAGAGGAATTTTACTTCCATCTGCCTTTACCACTGATATTTCTCCTATTTCTTCATAAGGTATGGTGATATCTGTATGACAGCCAAAATATGCTTTGCTTTTATCCTCAGTTCTGTATCGGCTGATTTCATTATCCTTTGCAGTAATTTCTTTTCCATCAGGATTGTATGTCTTCTCATCCTCCTCATGACTGTAGCAGGTATCTCCCACCGCGAAATGAGGTCCCATCTTTTCCACGATAAGAATTGGCATCTTGTATACAATATCATACTTATTTGCCATCACATAAGCGGTGGTATTTGTACCAATGGCGAATTCTCCCATAGGCAGTTTCTCATGATACTGCAGAAGATTTTCCCGAATAAATTTACGGTTTTCTTCCTCTGTATCAAAATTGTCACAGGAATAATTCTCCGTCATGCCATCTTTAAAATGAATGGTAAGATTGACATATTTTAATCCATTTAAGTATACATTGCTTACATTTAATACGCCATTTGTACCGCTCAGAACCGGAGAAGTAAACACCTCTCCCAATGGAATATTCACATCTGCCAGACAGTTTTCAAAATTTGTTTCTTTTTCCGGATCTTTCAGTGTATGGAGCTGCACTTTTAAATCTGTGGTATTCTCTCCTGCTCCTTTGATGTGCACGTATTCTCCCTGATCCAGGGCTTCTATGAGCGTTTCCTGAATACTGCCGTATATCTTCTGATCCAGATTATTGATTTCTACTGTTTCTTTAAAAATTGCTTCATAATCCTTTCCGATTTCAGATACCGGATATGCAATAATCGTGAAACTTCTTTCTTCTCCCCTGATATACCTGTAATAAATCTGCACATATTCATTTTGGTATTCAACGTTTAATTTCTGCTGTTTTTCCGAATAAGAAACATTTTCTTTCTTACGGACCGGTGTAAATCCTTCTTCCCCGAAGGTTTCAATCACTGCCGGTCCGGCCATTCCTGCTGCCTGCTCTTTTCTTTCCTCAAAAGCTGCTTTTACTGCTTCCAGCCTGCGGTTAATGATTCCTTTATCCAAAAACAATCCCTGATCCTGTTTGTGATCGTACTGATACTGACGATTCACCGGCGTACTTTCCACGCCTGCTGTACGGATAATTGTCTTTAATCCCATCTGTTCAAACTGTTTCACCGCAGCCCGGACCATACGTTCAAATCCCAAAGGATATCGAACTTCAACCGTTTCTTTCCCAGCCAAATCTTTCTTAGCCAGTTCAAATCCGCGACGATATCCTTCCGTGTAGGTTCTTGCCATAGCCTCAATTTTTTCCTCTGAAAAAGATTCTAACAAGGCTCTGGTTTTCTTTTCATTTTCCGAAACCGGCAGACCATATTCATACAGATATTTATCGTTTGTCAAATCAGCTTCCATCACAATATCCCGGTATACAGAATACTCTTCTTCCAGCATTTCTCTTAAAGCATTGGTCTGGAATATCTCACAGTAATCTCTCTCAAACCAGTAAATTGCTGAGTGAACTTCCTTGACGCAATCTTCCCCATTCTCAAAAATACAATAAATTTCCAGGAATAATTCTGCATAAATGACAATATCAGTCAATCTCTGAATCATGGCCGGAAGGATACATTTTCTCAGAGAAACCGCCAGATAAGACAAGTATCTTCCCAGTTCTTCTCCCAGCTTCTCCACTGCATAAGACGGATTCAGATAACTTTCTTCATAAGATTCCCTAAGTTCTCCATACAAAAGTCGATTGGTACGTTCCAGTTCTTCTATGGTAAATTTCTGATAATCTCCATACTGGACCTGCTCATATAAATTCATCACCGACAGGAGAAACTCTCCCTCTTTGCGAAAATATTCCACATAGGGACTTTCCACTGTTGTTTCCTGCATCAGTCCCTTAATCCGGTCCATTGCCAGTTCAAATCGTTCGCTTATCTCAATATTTTCTTTTAAATAAGCAAATTTATTCATTCCATAAAACCTCCATTATTCTGATTTTAGATTTCCCTTTTCCACATTTTTCATAAGGAGTTTCCGGCAGTATTCCCATAATGTATTAGAACCCTCCGGGGTTTTTTTGTTCCTGTTTATGACCTGGGTTACATCTACATCATGTTCTATCCATGACTTTCCTCCGGAAGCATCATTTAATGTAATAGGTTGAACTTTATCCAGAGCATTTGCAAACTTTGCCTCCGGAGTTTCTCCCTTCTCAAATTCCTCCCAAAGGCCCCGCACAAACTCAGCCTGATCCTCCGGCAATATATGAAAAATTCTATCTGCTGCTTTTTCTTCCCGTTCTTTCTTTGTCTGATTACCCTGACTATCATAGGCATATGTATCTCCCGCATCAATTTCCACCAAATCATGTACCAGTACCATTTCCATGGTACGAAGCACATCGATGTTCTCTTCAGCATATTCCGCAAGCAGCATACACATCAATGCCAAAGACCAGGAATGTTCTGCATCATTTTCCTTTTTGCTCCCATCTGCGATATAGGTTTGTCTGCCGATGGTCTTCATTTTATCTGTCTCCAACAGAAATTTCATCTGTTTTTCTAACCGTTCCTCCATAATTCTCCTTCCTGTATTACCATCCTATCATAATCAATAATAGAATGAAAAACCACAGTACTGCATTTCCCACTGAACCAATCCATGAAAAAGTATGGAACACATCCTCATCTTTCAGACTGTTTAATCCTAACACAGCTCCCACTGTTGCTGCCACAAAACTGAAAAATCCCAGGATTCCTACGGTTATCCCTCCATTTCCATGGGCCTGAAAAGATTGATAAACCCCAAAGCCCAACAGAATCAGAGCAACAAGAAATACAATCGTAGAAGCCACACCCCATTTGGAGGTTTTCTTATCTGTAAATTTGTAATGTTTTCTTTTTAACATGTTATTTCTCCCATTTTCCAACGAATTAGGAAGGCTGCCGCATATACTGCAGCAGCCTTTATCTTTTGTAGATTTAGAAAGAGATGTACTTCTTTCCCTTTATCAATTTTGCACCGTTTACAATTGTAATCACGCCTACGGCAATGCCTGCAACAACAGCAACAACACCCATGGCAATGTTTGCAGCACCTGTACGCTTTAATAATTTGTAGGTCTTTTCTTCCAATGTGTTCACCTCCATTAGTTTACTCACATTTTGCACCATACTGTGCGTAATATTCATCAATGGCTGCTTTAATCTGATCATCAATGATTACTTTTCCATTATACTCCTTATTATAAAGATGTTCAATCACATCTTTCATAGAAACAATGGCATTGGCGTCAAAACCATACTTTTCTTTGATTTCTTCCAGGGCACTCTTTTCTCCTTTTCCTTTTTCCATACGGTTTAAGGAAACCATCAGTCCGAGAATTTCTACATTTCCCTGAGCCTGAATGATTGGGAATGTCTCTTCGATGGATTTTCCGGAAGTGGTTACGTCTTCGATAATTACAATCTTATCTCCATCTTTGATTGGACTTCCAAGAAGAATTCCTGCATCCCCATGATCCTTTGCTTCTTTTCTATTGGAACAATAACGAATTTCCTTTCCATATAATTCATAGAAGGCAATGGTAGTTGCCACTCCGATTGGAATTCCTTTGTATGCCGGTCCAAATAATACATCGAAATCTTCGCCATAATGGTCGTGAATCGCCTTTGCATAATATTCTCCCAGTTTCTTTAACTGACGACCTGTTACATACAGACCTGCATTCATAAAGAACGGAGACTTTCTTCCACTCTTTAAGGTGAATTCTCCAAATCTTAATACATCACAATCCACCATGAATTCGATAAATTCCTGTTTATACTGTTCCATTCTGCTAATTCCTCCTTATTTTAAGCCATTCTTTGGCATTTTTAATTATCAATTTTCGTGCTACTGTACTACAACTGTACCAATTTACTTTTATCCTATCTGTCTTTAAGCATAGATATACTTTTCTAGCATACCACAAACTCCTTGATTTTTCAACTGACAAATCCATATATCTATCCGTATGGAATTTAATTTTACAGGATGTACGTACGCTTTTACTGGTAATCTTTGCGACTCTGTCTTACATAGACAATCATAATAACAAAAAGAAATAAGCATCCTTTCACCGTCCAAAGTTGAGGATGCTTATTCTTATATACGTTTTTTAACTGAGGGCAATCGGATAATCAATTCCGAATATTTATAAGAAAAACTCATGCACCTGCAATCCACAAGTACATGAGCTTTTACATTTTATTTCTCGTTATTTAACAATTCCGATTAAATCATTGATATCTTCCACACCGTGACGTTTCATATATGCTTCGATTCCCTTAACACATTCTATGGTTGCTGTCGGATTTACAAAATTAGCAGTTCCGATTGATACTGCCGTGGCACCTGCCAGAATAAACTCCATGGCATCTTCTGCCGTGGAGATTCCACCCATTCCTATGATTGGAATCTTTACGGCATTTGCCACCTGATATACCATACGAACTGCCACAGGTTTTACTGCCGGTCCGGAGAATCCTCCTGTCTTATTGGCAATGGCAAATGTCTGACGTTCAATATCAATCTTCATACCGGTAAGGGTATTAATCAACGAAAGCACGTCTGCACCACCTGCCTCAGCAGCCTTGGCCATAACTGTGATATCTGTCACATTCGGACTTAATTTCATAATCACCGGCTGTTTTGCATACTTTTTTACTTCTTTTGTAATCGCTTCCACTGCCTTTGGATCCTGTCCGAAAGCAATTCCGCCTTCTTTCACATTAGGACAGGAGATATTGATCTCCAGCATATCCAC
>CALWLV010000036.1 GCA_944381595.1 uncultured Roseburia sp. | reverse complement strand
ATAATCAAGTCCCATAATTCTCATATATACCTCCTGACAAACGGTGGCTGCCGTTTCCATATACCTTCAGACCTTAAGAAATCTGCAGACTCATGCTGCAGATTCCATCTAAAACTTACTGTAACTTGTGCTCGATATAATAAGTTAATGCCTCTTCTATCAGCTCGTCTCTCTCTACTTTCATAATCAGACTTCTGGCATTCTTGTAACTGGTAATATATGTCGGATCTCCGGACATAATATATCCAACAATCTGATTTACCGGATTATAGCCTTTCTCAGAAAGTGCAAGGTAAACATCTTCTAACACCTGCTTTACTTCCATTTTTGTTTCCGGTACAGTCTTAAAATACTGTGTACTATTTATCTTTCCATCCATTTCCGTACATCTGCCTTTCTTCTATTTCTTCTTGCTCAATATGCATTTCACGCACACACTTTGAGTCTATTCTAATATATTTTTACCAATTCTGCAAGTAATATTTCCTGATTTATGAATTTTTTCGGGCAAATCAGTACCATTTTATTTGTCAGATCCTCTTCTGTCTCCACTGCAATACGCACATATTCCCTGGTATGACCGGTAAAATATGTTATGCCGTTCAAGACTGTCTGCTCCTCCATCAAAACTTCCAGATTCTTTCCTAAAAACTTTTGGCGATAACTTTCTTCCAGTTCCTTTTTTACAACTTCCAACCGGTCACTTCTCTCTGCTTTCACCTGATCCGGTACCTGATTTTCCATTTTCGCCGCTAAAGTTCCTTTTCTCATGGAATATTTAAAAATATGAATCTGGGAGAATCCAACTTCTTTTGCAAAAGCCATGGTTTCCAGAAATTCTTCTTCTGTTTCTCCCGGAAAACCTACGATAATGTCTGTTGTAAATGCTGCATTCGGAAAATATTTCCGGATCATTCTGCATTTCTCCAAATACTGCTTTGGTGTATAATGTCTGTTCATCCTCTTTAACACTGTTTCACTTCCACTTTGCAGAGACAAATGGAACTGCGGACAGAATTTTTCATTTTCTGAAAGGGTCTTTACAAATTCTTCTGTTATAATTCCCTGTTCCAGGGAGCCTAAACGCACACGTTTGATTTTTTCTACGGCAGACACCTCTTGTATGGCATCGGATAATGTAATATTTCCTTCCTGATCCCTTCCATAAGAGCTTAAATGAATTCCTGTCAGCACTACTTCCTGATAGCCGTTTTCAGCCAGTTTTTCCACCTCAGAGCGAATATCTGACAGCTTTCTGCTTCGGATTCTTCCCCTTGCATAAGGAATGATACAATAGGTGCAAAACTGATTACATCCGTCCTGTATTTTTATAAATGCCCTGGTACGTTCCGCAAGGGTTGTCATCTCCATCTCATCATATTCACAGTTTTCTGACAAATCAGAAAGATAGCTGTTTTTTTCGTGATCCTTAAAATATTCTTCGATAATCTGACCGATATGACGTTTCTCATTGGTGCCTACCACAAGATCGATGGCTTCATCCTTTAAAATCTCTTCCCCTGCTGCCTGGACATAACATCCAACGGCGATAACCGCAGCATCTTCATTCATTTTTTTTGCTTTATGAAGCATCTGTCTTGACTTACGGTCAGCGATATTGGTAACCGTACAGGTATTAATGATATAAATATCTGCCCCCGGCTGGAAGTCTACAATTTCATATCCCTGATCTTCCAGCTCTTTTCTCATTGCTTCTGTTTCATATGAATTTACTTTACATCCCAGTGTATGAAATGCAACTTTTTTTCCTTTTTTGTTCATGTTTATGCTCCTGTTTCTATCCTAAATTTTACAATTCTGCCCACAGAATTTGATTGACTTTTCTTCTGTTTAAAGGTACTATATATACAAATGGGGTACTGCTAAAAGTTTACCTCATACCCAAATATAAATCAAATATAATTTTATCGAGGAGGTTTTACTATGAAAACAGTTCAGATTTGTTTAAATTCCATTGACAAGGTGAAAGCATTCGTAAATGAAATCACAAAATTTGATACCGATTTCGATTTAGTATCCGGAAGATACGTGATTGATGCAAAATCTATTATGGGAATTTTCAGCCTTGACTTGTCCAAGCCAATTGATTTATGCATTCATGCAGACGAAGCAGGAATGGATGCAATCTTAAATGTTCTGAAACCATATCTTGTATAGTATTGAAAAAGCAGCTGTCAAAAGACAGTTGCTTTTTCTTATCCTTATCTTTTTTTTAATCGCAAAGATTCTTCAGCCCTAAAATATGTTTCTGAATTTGCTGCATATCCAGAATCGACAATTCTCCTCTTCCCGATAATTGTGCCGCAGCTGTCTGTACCGGATCTAATGTATCTAATCCCAAAATATATTTCTGAATTTGCTGCATATCTAAGATGCTGATTCTTCCATTCTTATCCACATCCCCCTTAATCACCAGGGTGTATGTATCGTTTTTCAAATATGTATAGGGAGTTTTCGGTGAAAATACAAGCTGATCCCCTGTTTTTAACCTTACGTTTTCAGAACCAGACACTCCACTGCCGTTAATACTTACATAGAAATTTGGAAAGACGCTTCTCAAATCATTATAAATGTCATCCTCTTCCATACCGATAATCTGATGATTCACATTGTCTATTGTGATTTTATCAGAACTGCTGGTCAAAGGTATTTCCACCGGATCCGGCTGTCTCACTGTTCCAAAATCAAGAAACGATACATTCACATCGCAGTTTCCATTGACGCCCGGTACGGCTCCATCACTCATGTACTGCCAGATATTAAAGTCAATGTTATTATCATAGTTTGGCAACGGATCTCCGGAACCATACCATTTCGATCCACCGTATCTTGCAGGATATCTTGCATACCAGATATAATATTTGGATGCAAGTGAATCGTAATCAAAGCGATTTTGAAAATCCGTGGTATTGGAATATACCATCGGAATATATCCTGCCGAAGACACCACCTGACAAAATGCATCTGCCATGGCATTCATCTGTGCCTTTGTAAATGGTCTGTTTGTACGGTATCCCGCCGCAGTCTCCCAGTCAAACACCACCGGATACTGAATGTTATATTTCTGAATCATCTGGACCACATAGGAAGCCTCTTCTCTTGCCTCCTGCTCATTAATTGCCTGGGAAAAGAAATAAACCCCAACCTTCAGTCCCGCATTGGAAGCGTTTACGATATTACTCTGAAAATATTCATCGGCACAAATCTGACCGCCTTCATATCCCCGATATCCCACACGGATGATGGCAAAGTTCATTCCACATGCTTTTACCTGGCTCCAATTAACAGTTCTCTGATGTCTTGACACATCAATCCCCTGTACTTCTGTAGCTGCATAATAAGTAGAATCCACTCCTGAAGATAAATATCGAAATACCACCATCTTTTTACTGTCTTCTTCTTTCTGAAGTATTTCATCTACCAACGGTTCTCCATCTTCTTCCCCCTGTGCGTTCTCATTAATATCCAGTTGGTCCATAGGAATCACTTCCGATTCTTGTGCATAAACAGGAATATTGTTCAGAACAAACATCATTGCGATTACACTTAACATCTGTAACACTTTCTTCCTCATGATTCTTATCCTCTCTTTTCTCCTATGCATGAATCATAATCTGCTCTACATGTTCGATAGCTTCATTTATCATATCGTCCATTTTATCCTGAAGCTTTAACTCGGATTTCTTAATGATATTTAAATTTGGTTTTGTCACTGGGTGCTTTGCCACAAAAGTTGTACAACAGTCCTCATATGGGGCAATGGAAATCTCATAGGTATTGATTTTCTCTGAAATATCCACAATATCCTGCTTATCGAAAGCAATGAGAGGACGGAATACCGGGAGTTCCTCACACACATCATTAATTACCCCCAGAGACTGCATTGTCTGACTTGACACCTGCCCGATGCTCTCCCCTGTCACCAATGCCAGACATCCATGATCCTTTGCAATCCGCTCTGCAATCTTATAGAAACAACGTTTCATGATAATGGTTAATTCCTCATGTGGACACTGCTCGTAAATGTACATCTGAATATCGGTAAAGTTTACCACATTTAATAAAATCGGTCCGGAATATGCCGCCACTTTCTTGGCCAAATCCAGTACTTTCTGTTTGGCACGCTCGGATGTATATGGCGGAGTATGAAAGTAAACTGCTTCCAGACTGACACCACGTTTGGCAATCATATACCCTGCCACCGGGCTGTCAATTCCTCCAGACAATAAGAGCATACCTTTACCCGCTGTTCCCACAGGCATACCACCTGGTCCCGGAATGGTTTTGGAATAAATATTAATCATCTGACGAATCTCAATATTTAACAATACGTCCGGATGATGAACATCCACTTGAATTTCCGGAAATGCATCCAGTACCGCCTCACCTACTGCTCCATTGATTTCCATGGAATTCAACGGATAATTCTTTCTTGCTCTTCTGGCATTTACTTTGAAGGTAATTTTCTTATTCGGATACATCTCATCCATATATTTTACAATCTGCGCCTTCAAATCTTCAAATCCATGGTCTTCAATCTGAACCAGCGGACAAATACCTACAATTCCAAAGACATGCTGTAATGCTTCTACAACTTCTTCATAATCGTAATCCTGAGCCTCCACATAGATTCGTCCCACTTCCTTATAAACATGAAAGGTTCCGTCCGCCGGCTTCAGAGCAAGATTAATCTGACGTACCAGCGCATCTTCGAATAAAAAACGATTTTTTCCCTTTACACCGATTTCTGCGTATTTAATCAAAAATAATTTAAATTCCATTGTAACCTCACTATTTTTTTCTTGTAAATTTCCGCAATGTGGAAATCCTGTCTTTGATTGTATCCACTGCATAGTCCAATTCTTCCCTGGTGGTATTCACACTGAAACTAAACCGGATGGCAGAGTCAATTTCCTCCGGAGAAAGTCCGATACCGGAAAGTGTTTCACTGATATGAGGATGATTGGAGGAGCAGGCAGATCCTGCCGAAACATAAATCTTCTTACTCTCTAAATCATGCAGCATAACCTCACTTCGTACTCCCAAAAAGCTTACGTTCACAATGTGAGGTGCTCCTTCTCTTCCCTTTGGACTATTGATTCTAATCTGATCGATTTCCGACAATCGTTCCATAAAGTACTGTCTTAATTCATACATTCGTTCTACATTTTCTTCCAAATGCTCTCCTGCTTCTTTCACCGCCTGACCGAGACCTGCGATTCCCGGTACATTATCCGTACCGGAACGCATTCCCTTCTGCTGTCCGCCGCCAAAAATAATTGGTTTTATCTTCGCTTTCTCAGACACATATAAAAATCCACAACCTTTTGGTCCATGGATTTTGTGTCCGCTGACACTTAATGCATCAATGCCCAAACGCTTCGGATAAATTCGATATTTTCCGAATGCCTGAATGGCATCCACATGAAACAGTACCTTAGGATATTCCTCCTTTAAGAATTTTCCAATTTCTCCCACAGGTTCTGCCGTTCCAATTTCATTATTCACATACATAATGGAAACCAGAATGGTATCCTCTCTCATGGCCTCTTTCAAATCTTCCAGACGTACCCGGCCTGCTTCATCCACCGGAAGATATGTCACAGAAAATCCCTGTTCTTCCAGATATTTCATAGTATTTAAGACAGAGGCATGTTCAATGCTGCTGGTAATCAGATGTCTGCCTGCTCTCTGATTGGCCATAGCCATACCGATTAATGCCAGATTATTGGACTCCGTCCCTCCCGATGTAAAAATAATTTCCTTTTCATTTACCTTCAACGCCTTAGCAATGATTTCTCTTGCTTCCCTGACATAGCGTTCTGACTCCACACCTTTCATATGCATGGAGGAAGGATTCCCGTAATCTTCCGTCATGGTTTTTATGACAATGTCTTTCACTCCCTGTGATACCAGAGTTGTGGCAGAATTATCCAAATATGCTTCCATGATTCTATTCTCCATTTCTATCTCTATTCTAACCGAAACATCAAAACTGCCAGGAGTGCCATTCCTGCTGTTTCCGTGCGCAAAATTCTTCTTCCTAGTGACACCGGATGTACCCCTTGTGCCATGGCAAGTTCCACTTCCGCTACATCAAATCCACCTTCGGGTCCAATAAAGATTCCTATTTTCTGATTTGCTTTTACCTGTTCCAGTACTTTTCGCGTCTCTGTCATATCCTTAAAATTTTCATAAGGAATCATGTTCAAATCCAGTGTTTTGGCATATTCCAGTGCCTGTTTGAAAGTCATGACAGAATGAACCGACGGAATGATTCCCCTTCTGGACTGTTTTGCCGCACTTTCGGAAATAGCCTGCCAGCGGGCAATTTTCTTTTGCGCCTTCTTCTCATCCAGTTTCACCACAGAACGTTTTGCAGACACCGGAATCACTTCTTTTACGCCCAGTTCCACTGCCTTCTGGATAATCAGTTCCATCTTATCTCCCTTTGGCAATCCCTGAAACAAATAGAATTCACTGGAGGGTTCCGTTCCCTCAAACTGCTCCTCCCTGATTTCTGCCAGCACCTGTCCATCTGTTATTTCTGTAATGGCACAGCAGTAATCCCTGCCCTGTCCATCACTAATTAACATCATTTCCCCCGGTTTCATACGCAATACATTCTTAATATGATTCACATCTGTCCCGGTGATTTTTACCATTCCCTCGCTCACATCCTCCGGAGTTACAAAAAAATGATACATATTTGCCTACTTTCTCACTGCGGTAATCGATACCCAGTCATTCTTTCTTGTAATCTCTACAATTTCCAGCTCCGGCTGTGCTTCGATGACTGCCTTCACTTCTTCTTCCTTCATATCGATAATTCCGGAAGTAATGTAGACGCCGCCCTTTTTCAAGCATTTTGGTACCAGCGGTGTCAGCGGTTCCAACACATCTGCCAGAATATTGGCTACCACAATATCATAACACTCGTAACCAATCTTATCACAAAGTCCCTGATCTTCCAGCATATTTCCTGCTAAAACGGTACATTTTTCCTTTGCAATTCCGTTTACTTCCAGATTCTCATAGGTTGCTGTAACAGCGTTTTCATCCACATCCACACCTACTGCATGATTCGCTCCCATCTTCAATGCAATGATGGAAAGAATCCCGCTTCCACAGCCTACATCCAGAATTTCTGTATCATGTTTCACATATTTGTGAAGCTGTTTCATACAAAGCTGTGTTGTCTCATGAAGTCCTGTCCCAAAGGCAATACCCGGATCAATCTGAATCACCATCTTTCCCTGATATTCCGGCTTATCCTCTTCCCAGGTAGGTTTAATTACAATGCCGTCCACCTCAAAAGAATGGAAAAACTGTTTCCAGTTATTCATCCAGTCTGTATCCTGCGTCTCACCCTTGACTATGGTGCATTCTCCCACATCTACAAAGTCTTTCAGTTCTTCGATTCCTGCCATGACGGCATCTATCTTTTCCTTTTCTTCTTCCGGGCTTAACTCTTCCATATAGAAACTTAAATAAGCCACTCCCTCATCCTTTGCCAACTCCGGGAGAAAATCGATAAACATCTTTTTCTTATCTTCCTCAGATAATGGAATATTATCTTCAATCTCCACACCATCAATGCCGTTCTCAATCAATACCCCGCTGACCAAATCTGTCGCCTGGGTTGTTGTCTTTAATGTAAATTTATTCCACTTCATGGTATCCTCCTATTATGTCCTTCCAATTGGCCTGACTCAACTCTTATCATTATACTGAATCCCTTTATTTTTTTCAATGAGTTTTTCCCTTCCTTTCCGGAATTTTGAAAATCCCATTCCTATGGAAATTTAGGAAACTACGGAAGTGTCGGTTGAATATTATCAGAAGCTATGATAAAATGTGTACATACTTTGGGATAAGAAAGGGTTGTTCTATGAATAAAGATAATATTATTTTGATTGGAATGCCGGGTTCCGGAAAGAGTACCGCCGGTGTTGTACTTGCTAAATTTATCGGCTATGATTTTTTGGATACGGATTTAATTATTCAGGACAAAACCGGAAAACTTCTGCACGAACTGATTTCCGAGCATGGTCTGGATGGATTTTTAAAAATTGAAGAAGAGATTAACGCTTCTGTGAATTGCCACAAATCTGTAATTGCACCGGGTGGAAGCGTCATTTATGGTGAAAAAGCCATGGAGCATTTCAAAAAAATGGGAACGATTGTATATCTGAAGCTCTCCTATGAAGATGTGGAAAGCCGTCTGGGAAATCTGAAAAGCCGCGGCGTTGCTCTGAAGGATGGTATGACCCTGAAAGATTTGTACGAAGAACGGACTCCTTATTATGAAAAATATGCGGATATCGTCGTGGATGAACATGGGCAAAATGTGGAAGAAACCATAAGATATATTGCAAAAGAGATGGGAATGGAGGTTTAATCCTCCTTCCTGTTCTTCGTATCTGTCATTTGATACAACATAAAAACCTCCTTTTTCAGTACTCTATTGTACCAAAAAAGAAGGTTTCTATTCTTAATCATTATCTTTATCAAAAATATCTTTCAGGGTTTTCTTTTTTTTGCCTTTTTTCTTAAACATATCCTCGTTGATATCTGCACCATTCTGCATATCCTTCGTAGCTTCTCCATGCATCGATTTATCAAATGCAATCAGAGCGTCTTTTTGCTCTGTTGTCAGCTTCTCAGGTACCTGCACTACCAGAGTAACATAATGGTCTCCTCTTAAATTCTTATTTCTAAGAGAAGGAACACCTTTTCCTTTCAGACGAATCTTGGTATCTGTCTGAGTACCAGCCTTGATTGGGAATAATACATCTCCATCAATGGTTGTAATTCTTACATCTC
The DNA here is from genome assembly GCA_944381595.1 of uncultured Roseburia sp. Taxonomy (GTDB): domain Bacteria; phylum Bacillota; class Clostridia; order Lachnospirales; family Lachnospiraceae; genus CAG-303. The sequence continues at coordinate 10,260 of CALWLV010000036.1, read as the reverse complement.
CGCCAAGCGCTGCCTGTGCAAAGGAAATCGGTGCTGTAGAATACAAATTGTAATCCTGACGCTGGAAAATAGGATGTCTCATCACATGAACCTCTACCAGCAGGTCTCCTCTCTGTCCCCCATTGGTACCAGGTTCGCCTTTTCCTGCAATACGAATGCTTTGTCCATCGTCAATTCCCGCAGGGATGGTTACCTGAATCTTCTTACGATTGCTGATATAACCGGTACCGGAACAATCGGAACACTTCTCTTTCACTACTTTTCCGGTTCCATGGCAATCCGGACAAGTCTGAACACTTCTCATTGCTCCAAATAAGGACTGCTGTGTATACATCACCTGACCTTTGCCTCCGCACTTGCTACAGGTAACCGGCTGAGTTCCCGGTTTTGCACCTGTTCCATGACATTTTGGACATTCATCCTTTAATGTAATATCAATTTCTTTCTCACAACCAAAAACTGCTTCTTCAAATTGTATTCTTACAGAAGTTCTAAGATTAGCCCCCTTCATAGGACCATTGGAACTTCTTCTGCTGCTTCTGCCACCACCAAAGAAATCTCCGAAAATATCTCCGAAGATATCACTCATATCTCCACTGAAGTTAAAGTCGAATCCGCCGCTACCACCGGAGGCTCCGTCAAATGCGGCATGGCCGAATTGGTCATACTGTCTTCTCTTATCCGGGTCACTTAACACTGCATAAGCTTCCGATGCTTCTTTGAATTTTGCCTCTGCCTCTTTATCTCCCGGATTCATATCCGGATGATATTTCTTCGCCAGCACACGATATGCTTTCTTAATTGCAGCATCATCTGCATTTTTATCTACACCTAATACCTCATAGTAATCTCTTTTATCAGCCATATTATCCTCACTTCCATTCATAGCTTCGTAAAATTTCTAATTTAAACCATTTAAGGAATAGAGGCCGAAAACCTCTATTCCTTGAATCGGTCTTTATCAGTGACATGGATTATACTTCTTTATAATCTCCATCTACTACATTATCATCAGCTGAACCGGCATTGTTCATATCCTGTGCGGCACCGCTCATATCAGGACCGGCTGCTCCCTGAGCCTGTGCCTGCTCATACATCTTAGTGAATAAGCTCTGTGCACCTGTCATCAGTTTTTCTTTTGCCGCTTTGATTTCTTCCACGTCAGCTTCTGTCATGCTTTCCGGCTGTGTTTTTGCAAGGATATCTTTCAATGCCTGAAGATCTGCTTCCACACCTGCCTTTTCGGATGCATCAATCTTATCTCCAACTTCGCTCAGTGATTTCTCTACCTGGAATACCATGGAGTCTGCTTCGTTTCTGGCATCAATGCCTTCCTTACGTCTCTTATCCTGTGCCTCGAATTCAGCAGCTTCTTTTACTGCCTTATCAATATCTTCGTCAGACATATTAGATCCGGAAGTAATGGTAATATGCTGTTCTTTGCCTGTTCCCAAATCCTTTGCGGATACATTTACGATACCATTTGCATCAATGTCGAAAGTAACTTCAATTTTAGGAATTCCTCTTGGAGCCGGAGCGATTCCATCTAATCTGAATTCTCCCAGAAGCTTGTTATCTTTTGCAAACTGTCTTTCACCCTGTACTACACGAATATCTACAGCACTCTGGTTATCTGCTGCTGTTGAGAATACTTCGCTCTTCTTTGCAGGAATTGTTGTATTTCTCTCAATCAATCTTGTTGCGATACCGCCCATTGTCTCAATAGACAGTGACAATGGAGTAACATCAAGAAGAAGGATATCACCTGCACCGGCATCACCTGCTAATTTACCACCCTGGATGGAAGCACCGATTGCTACACATTCATCCGGGTTCAGGCTCTTAGAAGGTTCATGTCCTGTCAGCTGTTTTACTTTATCCTGTACGGCAGGAATTCTGGTAGAACCACCTACTAATAATACTTTTGATAACTCGCTTGCGTTCAATCCGGCATCCTTTAATGCGTTCTGAACAGGAGTTGCTGTTCTTTCTACTAAATCATGTGTCAATTCATCAAATTTTGCTCTTGTCAGATTCATATCAAAGTGCTTTGGTCCATCCTGATTTGCAGTGATGAATGGAAGATTGATATTTGTTGTTGTTGCAGAAGAAAGTTCCTTCTTTGCCTTCTCAGCTGCTTCACGCAGTCTCTGAAGAGCCATCTTATCTGTGGATAAGTCGATGCCTTCTGCCTTCTTGAATTCATCAATCATATAATCTGTAATTCTCTGGTCGAAATCATCACCACCAAGTTTGTTATCACCGGCTGTTGCCAGAACCTCAATGACACCATCGCCAATCTCAATGATAGATACATCAAATGTACCACCACCAAGATCGTATACCATAATCTTCTGTTCATTTTCATTATCAAGACCATAAGCCAATGCTGCTGCTGTAGGCTCGTTAATAATTCTCTTTACTTCAAGACCTGCAATCTTACCGGCATCCTTAGTTGCCTGTCTCTGTGCATCATTGAAGTATGCAGGAACAGTGATAACTGCTTCTGTTACCTTTTCTCCCAGATAACCCTCTGCATCTGATTTCAATTTCTGAAGAATCATGGCAGAAATTTCCTGTGGGGAATATTTCTTATCATCAATTGTAACTTTATAATCCGTACCCATATGTCTCTTAATAGAAGAAATTGTTTTGTCTGCATTTGTCACTGCCTGACGTTTTGCAGGATCACCTACTAATCTTTCACCACTCTTTGTAAATGCTACTACGGAAGGAGTTGTTCTGATACCTTCTGTATTTGCAATAACAGTCGGCTTACCACCTTCCATAACTGCTACACATGAATTTGTTGTTCCTAAGTCAATACCAATAATTTTGCTCATAATTAAGCCTCCTATGAAAATATATGAAAAAAATTAGTTTGCTACTTTTACCATGGAGTGTCTGACCACTGTATCACGGTACATATAACCCTTTAAGAATTCCTCTGCGATTATATTCTCGCCAAAATTCTCGTCTTCAATATGCATCACTGCATTATGAAGATTCGGGTCAAATTCCTGTCCGAGAGCTTCTATCTGTTTCACACCGACTTCTTCCAGAGAATTGAGCAGCTGCTTATATACTCTTTCCATTCCTTCTGCGAATCCACTTTCCTTCTCTTCTTCCGGAACGGTTGCCAATCCTCTCTCAAAACTATCTATAATTGGAAGAATCTTCTCAATAACAGCCTTTGCTCCCACTTCAAACATTGCTGTTTTTTCTTTTTCAGAACGTTTGCGGAAATTATCGAACTCAGCAAATAATCTGGTATATTTATCATTTAATTCCTCAATCTGCTGATCTTTCTTATCTTTTTTCTTTTTAAAGAACTTTCCTCCTTCTTTTTCATCAGTTTCCTGTTTTTCTTCCTGATTCTCTTCGGCCTGTTCTTCCTCTGCTGTCTGTACTGTCTCTTCCGTTTCAACACCAGCTTCTGCTGTTTCCTGTTCTTTCTCTTCTGTCAGCACATCTTTGGTTTCCTCCAGATTTTCCTGTACTGCTTTCTCAGCCATTATATACCACCTTTCTAAAATACAAAACTTCTATGTGATTTTCTTATATACATCATCTAACTGGTCTTTGACGGTTTTCAAAGTTTCTACCACTTTCTCGTAATCCATCCGCTTTGGTCCGATGACTCCAATCGTTCCACGCAGACCATCTTCCAGTTCATATGTGGCCGTAACCACACTGCAATCTTTCATGGACTGCACCGGAGTCTCATCTCCGATATAAATCTGGATTCCTCTTCCATCATCCTCTCCATTGGAATCAGAAATCAAACTGGTAAGTAACTTCTTCTCTTCCAATGTTCCAATCAGCCTGGTTGCTTTCTCACTATCGCTCAATTCCGGATATTTCAAAATATTCGTTGCGCCACTGGTGTAGATTTCCATATTATTCTCTGAATGAATGGCTTCGGCAATGGCATCCAGTACATTCCGTACCAGTGTACCCTGCTCACCTGCCTGCCCTGTCATTCTGGATATCATGCTGAGATTAATCTCATCCAGTGTCAGTCCGTTCAACGTACTGTTCAACAGGATATTTAATTTCAGAATGGCTTCATTATTCAGGCTTTCCTCTACTTTTATAATTTTATTCTTGATGATGTTTCCTTCCAAAACCAGTACACAAAGCACCTGATCTTCTTCTACGGAAGATAACTGAATAAATTTTACCCGGTTGTTTTGAAACTGCGGTGTGGAAATCATTGTTGCATAATTGGTATTATTCGCTAATACTTTGACCATATTCTGAAGAAGCGTCTCCACCCGGTCCACTTTTTCAATCAGGAAGTCCTTCATGTCATCCAGCTGTTTTTCCTTGCTGTCAAGTAATGTTTCCCTTTCCCTCATCATTTCATCCACATACAACCGATATCCCTTATCTGAAGGGATTCGTCCTGCAGAAGTGTGCGGCTGTAAAATATATCCCTGTTCTTCCAAATCTGCCATCTCATTCCGGATAGTGGCTGAACTAAGATTCAGATCCGTATATTTTGATATGGTTCTGGAACCTACCGGTTCTCCTGTCTCAAGGTAATTTTTTACAATCGCCTGAAGAATTTTCATTTTTCGTTCATCTAATTCCATTCCATCACTTCCTTTTTGTTGTTAGCACTCATTTTAATGGAGTGCTAACATTTGACCTAACAATAAAATATCACTTAACTTCGTGGATGTCAAGCACTTTTTTAAATAAATTCTGAAAATACCACATTACTTACATCGATTCCTCTTTTTGTCAGTCGGATTCTTCCTCCTTCCCGACAAAGAAGTCCTTCTTTCTCCAGTTTTTTGCATTCCGGACCAAATACATGTTCAAAATTTTCATGATACAAAGCTTCAAACTCTTCCGGCGATATTCCCTGCATCATACGCAATCCTAAAAACATGAATTCACTCATCTGATCCTGTAAGGACAATACTTCCACTTCCTCCTGCCTTTCAATCCGTACCGGTTCTTTTTCCAGATATATATATTCTTTCATAATAGAAGTGTTTTTAAACCTCACATTATCCATCATGGAGGATGCTCCCAGTCCCATCCCCAAATAATTTGCTCTTTTCCAATAGGAAGAGTTATGTCTTGCTTCATATCCTTCCCTGGCATAATTGGAAATCTCATAGCGATGGTATCCATGTTTTTGCAATACTTCGTTGGTGAGCTCATACATTTCCCGGTCCGTATCTTCATCGGGAAGTTCCAGCCTGCCAGCCTCATATGCACGATAAAAAGGTGTTCCCTCTTCAATGATGAGACTGTAAGAAGAAATATGCTGTGGCTCTAATTTCACCACACGTTCCAATGTGGTCCGGTAACGATCTATGGTTTGTCCCGGCAGTCCGGACATGATATCCATACTGATATTGGCAAATCCGGACTGTCTTGCATCCTGATAACACTGTAAAAATTCTTCATAAGTATGAATCCGTCCCAGCATTTTTAATTCCTCATTCCATGAGGACTGCAATCCCATGCTAATCCGGTTAATCCCCATATTATAATAAGAAGAAAATTTTACTGCATCCACCGTTCCCGGATTACACTCTATGGTAATCTCCGCCTGGTTTTGCACTGTAAAATTTTCCCTCACTGTCTGTAATATCTGTTCTATATCAATAGCTGAAAGAACGGAAGGCGTCCCCCCACCAAAATAAATCGTAGGGATTTCATCATTTCTTCCCTGTTTTCCATATACTTTTCCCCATGCCTTTATTTCATGAATCAATGCCTGCACATAAGATTTCCTCTCCTCTTCTCCACAGGAAAAGGAGAGGAAATCGCAATATCTGCATTTTTGTATACAAAACGGTATGTGCAGGTAAATCCCTGTTTGTTTTTTTCTGATGTTTTTCTTATTTATCATCATCCAATTTTAAAACGCTCATAAACGCCTTCTGAGGAATCTCCACATTTCCCACCTGACGCATACGTTTCTTACCTTCTTTCTGTTTCTCTAACAGTTTCTTTTTACGGCTGATATCACCGCCATAACACTTGGCAAGCACATCTTTTCTCATGGCTTTGACTGTTTCTCTGGCAATGATTTTGCTTCCGATGGCTGCCTGAATCGGAATCTCAAACAGATGTCTTGGTATCTCTTCCTTTAATTTCTCGCACATCTTCCGGCCTCTCTCATAAGCTGTATCTGCATGTACGATAAAGGATAACGCATCCACTTCTTCCTTATTAATAAGAATATCCAGTTTCACAAGTTTGGACTGCTCATATCCCTTCATTACATAATCGAAGGATGCATAGCCTCTGGAACGTGATTTCAATGCGTCAAAGAAATCATAGATGATTTCATTCAACGGAAGATCATATTTAATCAATGCTCTTGTTCCTTCTATATAATCCATGGAAACATATCTGCCTCGTCTTTCCTGACAAAGTTCCATAATTGCTCCAATAAACTCTGTGGTCACCATGATTTCCGCTTCTACAATCGGCTCTTCCATATATTCAATCTCTGCAGGATTTGGAAGATTGGAAGGATTCGTCAGTTCAATCATCGTGCCATCGGTCTTATATACCCGATACACAACGCCCGGCGCTGTGGTCACAAGATCTAAATTATATTCTCTTTCCAGTCTTTCCTGAATGATTTCCAGATGGAGAAGCCCTAAAAATCCGCACCGGAATCCAAATCCCAATGCAACCGATGTCTCCGGTTCATAAGAAAGAGAGGCATCATTTAACTGGAGTTTTTCCAATGCGTCCCTGAGGTCCTGATACTTCGCACCATCTGCCGGGTACAAACCACAATATACCATAGGATTTACTTTCTTATATCCCGGAAGAGGTTCCTCACAAGGACGATTGTTATCTGTAATGGTATCACCCACCATGGTATCCCGCACATTTTTAATGCTGGCTGTGACATAACCTACCATTCCTGCACTCAATTCCTCGCATGGAATAAACTGTCCGGCTCCAAAATAACCCACTTCCACTACCTGCTCTACCGCGCCTGTTGCCATCATACGGATTTCCATACCAGGCTTAATCGTTCCATTCTTTACACGACAGAAAATGATAACTCCTTTATAAGAATCATACAAACTATCAAAAATTAATGCCTGAAGAGGTGCTGTTGCATCTCCATCCGGTGCTGGAATTTTATGCACAATGGCCTCCAGCACATCTTCCACATTTTGCCCTGTCTTTGCTGAAATTCTAGGTGCATCCTGAGCCTCGATTCCAATCACATCTTCAATCTCTTCCACAACACGATCAGGATCCGCACTTGGAAGATCAATTTTATTAATCACCGGCAACACGTCCAAATCATGATCTAATGCAAGATATACATTTGCAAGGGTCTGTGCCTCCACTCCCTGTGCTGCGTCCACAATCAGAATCGCTCCATCACAGGCTGCCAGGCTTCTGGAAACTTCATAATTAAAATCCACATGCCCCGGTGTGTCAATCAGATTAAAAATATATTCCTCTCCATCCTTTGCTGTATACACGGTACGAACTGCCTGCGCTTTGATGGTAATTCCTCTTTCTCTCTCCAGCTCCATATTATCCAGAATCTGCTCCTGCATCTCCCTGCTGGTCAAAAGACCGGTCTTCTCTATAATACGATCTGCCAAAGTGGATTTCCCATGATCAATATGAGCCACAATACAGAAATTTCTAATTTTACTCTGATCCATTTTTATATATCCTTTCCTATTTGAATAGAGCGAGAGGCCTTTGCCCCTCTTATCCTATCATAATATAACATTTATTTAAGATTTCTGTCAATTCCTTCTTCCAAATTACCCCATTTTGTTTTCATACAATGCCTGTTTTCCGCCCTATTTCCTGATATTACTTATTATATACCACAATATATAGTGTTGCATAAATATTAAAATAACAATATTTTGTGTAATGTGATAGACAAACCAAAATACTGGTGCTATAATACAGAGGAACTTAAGAAAAAAATATGAAAACTAATTTGAAATAAAAGAATTATATGAGGTGAGGAAATGAAAGTTATTAAACGAGACGGCAGGCACACGGATTATGAAAGGAACAAGATTTTCGTAGCTATCCAGAAAGCCAATGACAGCGTGGATGCCCAGGACCGTATCAGTGACGACCAGATTTATAACATAATTGCTTCCATTGAAGCAAGGGGTGATGAAGTTCTTCCTGTGGAAACCATTCAGGATTATATCGAACAGAAACTGATGGAAGTCAGAAAGTATAATCTTGCGAAAGCATATATTAAGTACCGTTATACCAGAGAACTGGTTCGTAAATCCAATACAACAGACGATTCCATTATGAGTTTGATTAAGAATAGCAATAAAGAATTAAAGGAAGAAAACTCCAACAAGAATGCTACTCTTGCTTCTACCCAGCGAGACTATATGGCCGGGGAGGTCAGCAAGGATATCACCAAGAGAATCCTGCTGCCTCAGAAAATTGTGAAAGCCCACGAAGACGGTGTTCTCCATTTCCATGATATGGATTATTTCATCCAGCCGATTTTCAACTGCTGCCTGGTAAATATCGGAGATATGTTAGACAATGGCACCGTTATGAATAACAAACTGATTGAAACACCAAAAAGTTTCAAGGTTGCGTGCACTGTTATGACACAGATTATCGCAGCTGTTGCCTCCAACCAGTATGGAGGTCAGTCGGTAAATATTGCACATCTTGCCAAATATTTAAGAAAGAGTGCGGATAAATACAGAACTCACTATAAAGAAATTATGGGGGACAGCTCCAGTGAGCTCATTGAAAAACTGGTGGATGACCGTATTAAGTGTGAGTTGAAAGATGGTGTTCAGACCATGCAGTATCAGATTAATACGCTGATGACCACAAACGGACAGTCTCCATTCGTAACATTATTTATGTATATCGAAGACGGCTATGAATATGAAAAAGAAGTTGCTCTGATTGTGGAAGAAATCTTAAAACAGCGTCTGGAAGGCATCAAGAATGAAAAAGGGGTCTATGTAACTCCAGCCTTTCCAAAGCTCATTTATGTACTGGACGAAAATAACTGCCTGCAGGGTGGCAAGTATGATTATATCACAGAGCTTGCAATCAAATGTTCTGCAAAAAGAATGTATCCGGATTATATTTCCGCAAAGAAAATGCGTGAAAACTATGAAGGAAATGTCTTCTCATGTATGGGATGCAGAAGCTTCTTAAGCCCATGGAAGGATGAAAATGGCAATTATAAATGGGAAGGCCGTTTTAACCAGGGTGTAGTCAGCCTGAATCTGCCACAAATCGGAATCCTTGCAGGTGGTGATGAAGAAGAGTTCTGGCCATTGTTAGAAGAAAGACTTTCTCTTTGTTTTGAGGCACTAATGTGCAGACACCATGCACTGGAAGGTGTGATTTCCGACGTCAGTCCAATTCACTGGCAGTATGGTGCCATCGCCCGTTTGAAGAAAGGGGAAAAAATTGATAAACTTCTGCATGGTGGTTACTCTACCATTTCTCTGGGATATATCGGATTATATGAAGTGACAAAACTGGTAACCGGCGTCAGTCATACAGATCCTAAGGGTACCGAATTTGCCATGAAGGTGATGAACCGTTTAAGAAGAGCAGTTGACACATGGAAAGAGGAAACCGGCATCGGATTTGGATTATATGGAACACCGGCAGAAAGTCTCTGCTATCGTTTCGCCAAAATTGACAAGGAGCGTTTTGGCAGTATCCCTGATATTACAGACAAAGGATATTACACCAACTCCTACCATGTGGATGTGAGAGAAAAAATTGATGCTTATGAGAAATTCAAATTTGAAAGCCAATTTCAGAACATTTCCAATGGCGGTGCCATTTCCTATGTGGAAATCCCAAATATGAAACATAATTTGGAAGCACTTGCCCAAATTGTCCGCTTCATCTATGATAACATCCAGTATGCGGAATTTAATACAAAATCCGATTACTGCCAGGTATGTGGATATGATGGAGAAATTATCATCAATGATAATATGGAATGGGAATGCCCACAATGCCACAATAAAGATCATCAGAAAATGAATGTCACAAGACGTACTTGCGGCTACCTTGGAGAAAATTTCTGGAACACCGGAAAGACAAAAGAAATTAAATCAAGAGTATTACATGTATAAGAAACAGCTAAAAAGGGGGCTGTCGGGAAATAGATAGTCCATAACAGCGGAGGCTGTGACTTACACAAGTCACAGCCTCCGCTAAATTTTACAAAAAAAGAAAAAGATGGCTAACGATAACCACCTTTTCTCCGTTACATAT
>CALWLV010000035.1 GCA_944381595.1 uncultured Roseburia sp. | reverse complement strand
TTTCCAAATTTGCTTCTTTTCGTGCCATAACATCACTTCCTTTCTCTATAGATAGTATAGCACAAAATAAAGCAAAAGGGAATATTTAATTCAATTTATTTTAAATATCCCCTTAATATTCCCCATTTTCAAAAGCGCTGTTTACAGAGATTACGCCTTTTGTAGTATCGACAAGTCCTACTACAAAAGGCGATGCGTGGGGAATATTTATATTGTTTTTATTTTATAAATATCCCCTGTATTTTCAACAAGTATATTGATTTTATATGAGGGGATAATTAAATTTTTGTCTTAAAAAATCTTAAAATAATCTCAGCTAAAAAAGTGGTACCGGTGGTACTTTTTCTTTTTTCTCTTATCCAGTAAGGCTTTTACTGGTACCACTACTTGACAAAAAATGGTACCCGTTATAATTTTCTTTGCGCCATATCGGCAAATTTCCTTGATTTATAAGGGATTTTCCCCGGTACCACTTTTTTCAAAAAGTGGTACCGGGGGAGAAATACAAAAAAAGCTGTATAATGTGTGTTCTACTTAAATCATTTTGAAATGCTTAAATGCCGCCATGATTGCTTTTTCTTTTTCCGGCGGACAATGTGGCACTTTTGCTTTATTTTCGCCTTTATTGTAATTTTCCCTTTTTTCCATTCCTAACTTATCTTTTATCTGTGCCACATATAAAGAAGATACCTTAAAACCATACTCTTTTTCTATCCATGCCTTAATCTGCGCGTAACTCGCACAGCCTTTCATGGTCTTTAAATAGTCTGTGTCTTTCGTTTCAACGTCCACATATCCATACAGAATATTTTCGGTCGATTTCTTCCTACCTAACAAGACGCATGTCTCCACATGCACACTCATCGGGAATTGGTCAATTGCGCAGACTTTTTCCACATGATATCCTCTTTCCTGCAGCACCACAAGATCTCTGGCAAGACTGGTAGGCTTACAGGAAATATAGACCATCTTATCCACACCGAACTGAATGATTTTCTCCAATGCCTTTGGATGAATTCCATCTCGTGGGGGATCCAACACAATAAAGTCAGGTTTTTCTTTGATATTGTCGATAACCTTCAATACATCGCCAGCAATGAAGGTGCAGTTGTCCAATCCGTTTAATTTTGCATTTTCTTTGGCAGTCTCCACGGCTTCTTCCACGATTTCTACGCCAATGACCTGTTTTGCCACTGGTGCCAGCATCTGCGCAATGGTTCCCGTTCCGCTGTATAAATCAAATACTACCTTATCCTTTGTCTCACCAACATATTCCCTTGCTTTTTCATAGAGAACTTCTGCCCCAAGAGAATTTGTCTGAAAGAAAGAAAATGCGGATATCTTAAACTTCAGTCCCAGCAATTCCTCCATAATATAGCCTCTGCCATAGAGAATATCGGTTTTGTCACTCTGTACCACATCTGAAAGGCTGTTATTATAAGTATGAAGAATCCCTGTCACCGTTCCTGCAAGATTCAGCGAAAGCATACATTCTTTCCACTGTCTCATTAGTTCTTCTTCTGTTGTCACCTTACTTTCGCCACAGCTATCATATTGTGAAGTAGTAACCAGGTGAATAAGGATTTCCCCTGTTTTTATGGCACGGCGAATGACCAGATGACGCAGATATCCGGTATGTCTTAATTTATGATAATAAGAAATATCTTTGTTTTTGAAAAATTCCAACACTGATTTTAAGATTTTATTATAATCCTCGTGAACAATTTTACATTCATCTACCGTAACAATATCGTAAAAGCTGCCTTTCTTATGCAGACCCAATGCCAGTGGTCCATCTTTATACTCATCTCCGAAGGAGAATTCCATCTTATTGCGGTATGCAGTTTCCATAGGACTTCCAAGGATTCCCTCATATTCATAATCAGGAATTACCGGATTTAGGATATCCTGTACCATCTTTGATTTTAAATTAGTCTGCATATCATAGGTCAGTTTCTGATAGGTACACCCTCCACATTCTGCAAAATGCGGACAAAGAGGCTCCCGATTCTCATATTCTGATTTTTCTAATACCTCTAACAGTCTTCCCTCGCACCCTGCACTTTTTTTCCTGGTAAGCAGAAAACGTACCTTCTGGCCCGGCAGTGTTCCCTTTATCACAACTTTATATTCACGGTCTTCTTCTTTATAATATAACACACCTTTATTTGGAAAATCAATGCGTATAATCGTTCCTTCGTATTCCTGTCCTTTTTTCAATGCCTTATCCTCTTTCTTATAATTTTATCTCAACCTGTTTTATCTCTACATGAAATTAGCTGTCACACATTCATGTGGCAGCTAATTCTCTACGATACTTATAAATCTTCGTCTTCATCCTCAAAGAAGTCGTCTTCAAAATCATCTTCAAAGTCATCTTCAAACTCGTCATATGCTTTCTCTGACACTTTCTTATAAATGAAGTATGCGGCCAATCCAACTGCCAGCACAACTCCAATTACAGCCAAGACGCACACAGCTGTACTTTTCTTCTCTTCTTCCTGTTGTTTCTTCTGCATTAATTCGCCTAATTTTGATGCAGCAATGAGTTCTTCCATCTTATTCATAGTATTACCTCCGTTTCCAATAGTCCTTTCGTATAGTATACCATATTTTCAGAAAATTACTACACTTTTTTTAATTTTGCAAACTGAGCAAATAGTTTTTTGATTCCATAACCCTCAAACTGTACCGTGACTTCATAATCTCTTCCTCCATCTACAATGGAAATCACTTCTCCCACACCGAATTTGATGTGCTTCACCTTATCTCCCGGTGCATAATCCAGGCTTGCAGAGGATTTTTCTACCCCTTTTTTTACCGCACCGGAATTCATCAATTCACTGGCTGACATGGATTTTTTTCCAAATCCACCCAAACTTCCGCTGTAACCGGTTAAATTTCCTCCATATATATTTCTGGAAAATGCAGCTCTGGCTGCGGAAGTTCCCATTCCATAACTACGTTTTACTGTCTGGGAGGAATCCTGCTTCTCTTCCGTAGAATTTGTAAATCCGATACTTTTTCCGAATCCTCCTAAGTTCATTGTGCCTTCTTCTTTTGCATCCAGAATCATCGGTGAAATTTCTTTTACGAAACGAGAGACCTTATTATACTGCATTTCACCTCTCACCATTCTGGATCTTGCATATGTAACCGTCAGATTATCCATGGCTCTGGTAATTGCCACATAACAAAGTCTTCGTTCCTCTTCCAATTCTGTTGGATCATCGTCTGTAATAGACATATAACTTGGGAAAAGACCATCTTCCATTCCACAGAGGTATACATTTGGAAATTCCAATCCCTTGGAGCTATGTATGGTCATAAGCACTACATAATCGGAATTTTCCTCATAGGAATCAATATCTGCCACCAGCGCCACTTCTTCCAGAAATCCGGAGAGTGTAGGTTCTTCTGTCACATTCTGATAATCGGTAAGTTTGGATAATAATTCATCGATGTTTTCAATTCTTGTCCTTGCTTCATCTGTATCTTCCAACTCCAGTTCCCGCTTATATCCCGTTCCTTCTATAATGTCCTCAAAAATTTCAGTCAGCGGAAATTCTCCAAGTTTGCTGCGATATACCCGAATTGAATTAATAAATTCACGAATTTTATTTGCCGTTCTGGTGGCAATATCCATTTCCTCCACACGCATCAGTGCCTCGTAGAAGGTTATCTCATGCTGATTTGCAAAAGCCTGAACTTTATCCAGTGTTGTCTGACCGATTCCACGCTTTGGAATATTAATAATTCGCTTTACAGCCACATCATCCCTGGCGTTGTCCACTGTTTTTAAATATGCCAGAATGTCTTTTACTTCCTTTCTCTGGTAGAAGTTGATACCGCCAAAGATTTTATACGGAATATTCCAGGTAATCAGTTTTTCTTCCAGCATTCTGGACTGTGCATTGGTACGATACAGGCATGCACATTGCTTATAGGTGTATTCCCCATTTTCAACACGTCTGGCAATGTCTGATGCAATGGCCTCCGCCTCATCATAGGCAGTGTTGTACTGTCTTAAATGAATCTTGTCGCCATCTTCTTTATCTGTCCAAAGCGCCTTATCTTTTCTGGTTGTATTGTTACGAATCACCTGATTGGCTGCATTTAAAATATTTCCCTTAGACCGGTAATTCTGCTCCAATTTGATGACATTTGCTTCCGGAAATACCTTTTCATAATTTAAGATATTTTCGATGTTCGCACCACGGAACTTATAAATTGACTGATCATCATCCCCCACTACACACAGGTTCTTGTATTTGGATGCCAAAAGACTGACAAAACGGAACTGTACCGTATTGGTATCCTGGTACTCGTCTACCATGATATAACGAAACCGTTCCTGATACTGTTCCAAAATGTCCGGACATGCTTCAAACAGCTCCACCGCCTTCACCAGCAAATCATCAAAGTCCAGTGCGTTATTCTTGTGCAGCTGCTCCTGATATTCTTTATAAATCTTTGCAATCTTCTGCTGCCCATAATTTTCTCCCGCCTGTTTCTTCAGCTGTTCCGGGGAAATCATTTCATTCTTGGCCGAAGAGATGACAGATAGAACCGAACGCTCTTTTAACTGTTTGCTATCGATATTTAATTTCTTATAGATTTCTTTCATTACGGTTTTCTGATCATCCGTATCGTATATGGTAAAGTGGTTATCATATCCAATTTTATCAATATGTCTCCGTAAAATTTTTACACAGGAGGAATGGAAGGTGGATACCCATATACTTTCCGAACCAAATCCCACCAATTCATCCACACGTTCCCGCATCTCTCCCGCTGCCTTATTCGTGAACGTAATCGCCATGATATTCCACGGATTGATTCCTTTCTCTTCTATCAAATATGCAATTCTATGGGTAATCACTCTGGTTTTTCCCGAACCTGCACCTGCCAGTATCAAAAGAGGCCCTTCCGTACACAGCACTGCCTCCCGTTGTCTGTCATTTAATGTATCTAGTAACATGTTCTCTGTTTTCCTTTCTTTGTTCCTTTTGAATTCACAAAAAGATAGATATCCGTCATCACCGGATATCTATCGCCATTCTCTTCCCGTCGTATATCTATACTAGTTTCTGACCACAGTTACTACAGAAATTTCCTCCATTCACAGGGGTTCCGCAGTTTGGACAAAACTTCGGTGGTAAACCCCCTGTCATCTGTGACGGATGCATTTGCGGTGACTGCTGATTCATCATACCGGCAGCCATTTGATTTGCCATCTGCTGTCCCATCATCATACCAATCTGCATGCCTGCCATATCAGCTGCCATACCGGAACCTGAATTTCCACCCTGTGCCAGGCCTTCCGCCATATTCATCTGCTGATATCTTCCAACATCTCCAATCATACTCTGGGATGCTGCCCGATTCTGCATCTTCTGCACTTCCTCAGGATAAGAGAAACTGGAAATTTTAAAATCTGTAATGATAATTCCCAATTTACAAATCTCCATATCCAGATCTTCTTTGATGCCTTTTGCGATTTCATAGGCATTTGCCTGAAGATTGAACATATCTTTTCCTTCTTTGGAAATCCATCTCATTAACAGCTGGTCGATAACTGCCAATATTCTTTCCTTAATATCTTCCGTCGTAAACTGCTGTCTGATACCTGCCACTTTATCTATCAATGCCTGATAGTCCGACACTTTGCAGCTGAAATTTCCAAAGGCGCGAATCGGCATACCTCCGGGAAGATTCAACTGTGGAGCCGGAATGCTGACTGCATTCTTTGTTCCCCATTTAATCGTAAATTCCTTCGTATTAATGAATAATACTTCTGCCCGGATTCCACTGTTAAATCCAAACTTAAATCCTTTCAGTGAAGAAAGAAACGGAATAATCTGGGACTCAATATCAAAACTGCCCTCATCCGTGAAGACTCCTTCTATCTTACCATTATACAAAAAGACGGCATCCTGTCCCGGACGTATCACCAGCCGGCTACCCTTCTTAATCTCATCATTACACCACTTCCAGAAAATCACATCATCCCGGTATTCCTGCCATTCTACTACATTCGCAAACTGGCTGCTAAACAATCCCATCGTTCAACCTCTTTTCTAACATTATTTTCCCATAGAAGCTTTCAAAGCTGCCAGTTCATCTTCTACGTCAGAACTGCCTGCAGAATCATACTTCGCTGCAAGCTCCTCTACAGAATCCGCAGACCGGTTCAGTTCTGCCATGGCATTTGCCTCATCCAGACGCTTATCGATCTTTGCTTCCAGACTTTCAAACTTAGAAACACTGCTGCCCCCATTGCCAAGCTTGGAAGTAATCTCATTCATCCGCTCCTGCGTCTTTGCCACCGCAAGCTTTGCCTTCAGTGAATCTCTCCTTGCATTCAGTTCCTGAATATCGCTTACCAGCTTATCATGCATCTGTCTCATCTTCGCTGCATTGTCTGCTGCCAGATCATATGCCTGCTGTAAAGCAACCTTCTTCTCTTCTAATTGCTTCTTCTTGCCAAGGAACTGTCGTGCATCATCGTCATTTCCGGCTTCCACTGCCTTTATGGCATATTTCTGCATCTTATCGATTTCTTCCTGACACTCATCTAATACACGTTTTGCCCTGGTTTCTTCTGCCATCACAGAAGCTGTCTCCGCTTTCACCTTGCCCAAATCACTCTCTGCATCTCTTACATACTGGTCTATCATCTTCTCCGGGTCTTCACACTTGTCCAATAAAGCATTGATATTAGACGCCATAATGTCTTTGAATCTTGTTAAAATTCCCATATGCCCTCCTAATCTTTTCGTATCCAAAAATAAGTTATTAAGCTATATGTAAGTATAACACAAGTAGTTCTCTATGTCATTATATATTTTATGAAAAAAGGGATGGACACTATTACGTTAATATGATAAAATCTTACATAATTAAAGGATTTAAGTAATTTATAGTATAAAGGAGTAATCAATATGGCAGATAAATTAAGAACAGAAAATGTAAAAGAATTATTTGAAGCAATTCTCACATTGGAGAATGTAGAAGAATGTTATGATTTCTTTGAGGATGTATGTACTGTGAATGAAATCATTTCCCTAGCTCAGCGGTTTGAAGTTGCCGGTATGCTCCGGGAAAAATTTACTTACAATGACATTGCGGAAAAGACCGGTGCTTCTACCGCAACCATCAGCCGGGTAAACCGTTCTCTCAATTATGGCAATGACGGATATGACATGGTATTTTCCAGAATGAAGAAACAATGAGAGACTGCTGTTTATATTTTATTTGACATTGATTCAATAAAATATAAACGGCAGTTTTTCTGATTCCATATATTTACTTATTTATCCTTCTTCTCATCTTCTCCTGCGCCCATACTGTCAATCACTGCTTCAACCAATGTTTTCTTAATATATACATCAATACATAACATACATAATAACGCAAAATATCTGAGATGTTCTCCCTCTTCTCCCTTTACGTCTGCAAAGGAACTATTGGCTAAATCTTCCTTTTCCTTTAAGTCCTTCTGAACCATATCTACGATTTCCGGCTGGAATTTTACCACTTCCCGGTAAATATCTTCCAGATTTGGTGTGCTTTCTGTTTTAAAATGATTCTCTGTGATTTGACGCATGAGCGTCTTAATATCACTGATGGATAACACATTTTTAAAATAATAGATAAATGTAAGAAGCAGCACATGATTCTTAGAATACTTCTTCTTCTCTGGAGATGGCAGTAAATCATTTTTCGCATAATTGTTAATCATGGTTTTCGTCAGAACTTTGTCTTCCGGATTCCGTTTCAGATTTCCAAGATGACTTTCCATAAATGTTGTTACCTGATCCATGTACAGGTCAATGTTCGGTATTTCACCGGCCTCGATTAAATTCATCTTCTCCAGTATTGATTCCAGTGTTTTCATAATATCTGCTGCCATAGTACACCTCTTTTCTAATGTTTCGTCTACTGTAATTGCCTTTCTATGCTCTTACATAGATTTATACAATAGATTATATAGTATTTAAAACTATATATCAAGTGTTTTTTGCATTTATCTGTAATTTATATACTCTTTTATCTTTTCCGGATAGCGGTTCATCACCAGTTCCAATGGAAAGTCGATTTCTTTCATCAGGTTTTCTGCATTCTCATGGCTTCCGGTGCGGCTGTAAAAATGGGCGTCACTTCCAATAATCACCGGTACTCCCTTTTTTTTGCATAACAAAAGCATTTCCCGGTCATTTTCTCTGGTGTTTTCCCGGAAACTATCCGGAGCCAGGGAATTGTTATTGACTTCCAAAAGTGTGTGAGTCGCAAGTGCAGCATCGGTCAGCGCGTCAAAGTCTACCGGATACCTTCCATCATCGGGATGTCCAATGATGTGAATCCGTGGATTTTCACAGCATTTGATATAGGCATTGGTATGCTGTTGTTTTGTACCGGGTTTTAAACAAGGTGTATGCATACTGGCAATGACGATATCCTGTCTTTCCAGCAAATCATTGCCCATATCCACCGTTCCATCATAATCGATAATGTTTAATTCCACTCCAAGAGCCAATTCCACATTTCCAATCTTTCTGTCTACCGCCCGTAGATTGATAAAATACATTTCCGGACAAGTTCCCGGCATCGTTTTTGCATGTTCTGTAATTCCAAGAAGCTTAAGTCCTTTCTCTTCTGCCGCCTGAACCATTTCTCTAATGGTGCTGTACGCATGTCCGCTTGCTATCGTGTGAGTATGCATATCTGCCAGATATTGTTCCATATTATCTCATCTCCCATTCTTTGATAATTCCAATTAAATCCTGTGGAAGTTCTGCAATGTAATCCGCTCCTGCCTGCTCCAGTTCATCTCTTTTGGCAAATCCATATTTCACACCCACAGATAAAATACCCATCTTTTTTGCTCCCTGGATATCATGCTTCCGGTCTCCCACCATAATCACATCTTCCTTCCGGATAGCCGTTCCCACTCCAAATCGGCGAAATGCTTCTTCAATCACTTCTTTTTTATCCGATCTGCTATTATCAAGCAAACTTCCTGCGATATGTTCAAAATATGGCGCCATACCAAATTTTTCCACAATACGTTCTGCAAAAATCTCCGGTTTTGAGGTTGCAACACCCATAGAACATCCATCCGCCTTTAATGCCTGCAGTACTTCCAAAATGCCGGAATATGCCTCACATTCAAAAATTCCAATATCTTTATATCGTTCCCGGTACCATCGGACTGCTTCCTCAGCCTGTTCTTCCCCCATTCCATAAAACTGCTGGAAAGAAAGGTGGAGGGGCGGTCCGATAAAGAATTCCAGTGTATCGGGATTTTCTACTGTAATTCCATATTTTTCCAATGCATATGCGGCACATTTGGTAATTCCCTCTTTGGTATTCATAAGAGTACCGTCCAAGTCAAATAATATCAGTTTTTTCATGGTTATACCAGTCCTTCTGCTCTCATTTCTTCCAAAATTTCCACTGCATCCTCCACGCAGCCATCACAACTGCGAAGAAATTCTCCCGTTTCAATGCCTTTTAATTCTTTACAGATAAGGCTTTTGTTCTTTTCCTTGAATCTTCTGGTATATTCTTTGGCAACTTTATACACCTTTACTTTGTTATTTTCTTCTTCTGATTTCGCACCCATTAAAAGACCAATCACTGCCACGCCGGCTGAGACTGCTCCACAGGTGCCTTCAAATCCTCCCATACCGATTCCAAAACCGGACATCAGATGAAGCATATCTTTTTCTTCCATATGTACTTCTTCACAATAAACACATCCTACAGACTGGCTGCAGCTGTACTTTTTATTTCTCTTGAGCTCTAATGCTTTTTCAATTTTTGTCATTTCCACTTCTCCTTTGTATTATTTTTATCTTGTTACAGTATAGCAATTTCCACAGGTGATTTCAAGGGAATGTTCCCTTCCTTTGTTGACTTTCCGAAAAAAAACTGCTACTATAAATAAGCTTTTATTACCAAAACAAAGAAAGGATATTTTTATGGATGCATATACCGGCTTTGCCAAATTATATGATTTATTTATGGACAATATCCCCTATGATACATGGAGTGAATATCTTACCGGACTTCTGACAGAATACGGCATCACGGATGGCATTGTTCTGGACCTTGGATGCGGAACCGGAACCCTGACAGAGCTTTTGGCTTCCAAGGGGTATGATATGATTGGAGTGGACAACTCCTATGACATGTTAGAGGAAGCCATGGAGAAACGCATTGCAAGTGGTCACGATATTCTGTATCTGATGCAGGATATGCGGGAATTTGAACTATATGGTACTGTTGCTGCCGTTGTCAGCATCTGTGACTCCTTAAATTATATTACCGACTATGAAGATCTGGTGCAGGTCTTTTCTCTGGTCAACAATTATCTGGATCCGGAAGGATTATTTATCTTTGACCTGAATACGGAACAAAAGTTTCAAACGATTGCAGATAGCACCATAGCGGAAAACCGACCGGAAGGCAGTTTTATCTGGGAGAACATCTATGATGAGGAAGCGAAAATAAACGAATATGCCCTGACTATTTTTGCACCGGTGGAACATGGTTTATATGAAAAATACGAAGAACTCCACTATGAAAGAGCCTATTCTCTGGAAGAAATCAGACAGGCACTGACAGAAGCCGGTCTGGAATTTATAACTGCGTATGACGCATTCACACACAATCCTCCCGAAACGGACAGTGAGAGAATTTATGTCATTGCCAGGGAGCATGGAAAAAAGAAGAAAGTTGAGGAATAAATGATGTCAGATTATATTGTAAGGGTAACTGCTGCTGATGGACAGATTCGTGCATTTGCCTCCACCACAAGAGAACTGGTGGAAAAAGCAAGACAGACGCACCAAACCAGCCCGGTAGGAACTGCTGCGCTTGGAAGGCTCCTTACCGCCGCCGGCATGATGGGCAGCATGATGAAGAATGAAAAGGATTCCCTTTCCATTATCATCAATGCAGATGGTCCAATGGGAAAAATCGGCGTGACAGCCAATGCAGACGCGGACGTGAAAGGATATATCAGTAATCCTGATTTCCAGAACCCGCCAAATATGTTTGGAAAACTGGATGTGGGCGGTGCCATCGGAAACGGAACTTTAAAAGTAATCAAAGATATGGGATTAAAAGAACCTTATATCGGTCAGACCGGACTTCTTACCGGTGAAATTGCAGAAGATTTGACTTACTATTTTGCCACAAGCGAACAGGTTCCAACTTCCGTTGCTCTTGGTGTTTTGATGAATCACGATAATACAGTGAAACAGTCCGGCGGCTTTATTATCCAGCTTATGCCATTTGCGGATGAGGAGGTCATCGATAAATTGGAAGCAAAAATCAAAGAAATCACCAGTATCACCGCATTATTGGACGAAGGACTGACTCCGGAGCAGATTTTGGAAAAGGTACTGGGAGATTTTGGGATTGAATGGAACGGCACCATGCCTACCCGTTATCACTGCAACTGCAGCCGCGAACGTGTGTCAAAGGTATTGTTAAGCGTAGGAAAAAAAGAACTGGAATCTATGATTGCAGATGGAGAACCCATTGAGGTCAACTGCCATTTCTGCAATACCAATTATGTATTTTCGATAGAAGAATTAAAAGACTTGTTAAAAAACGCAAGATAAATAGAAGAACTGCTGTCCATGGGGTTCATGGACAGCAGTTCTTCTCATAATTCATAATCCGTAAAACAAATGCTTCAAACACATAAAAAAACGAAATACTCCCGAAATTCTATATGGAAAAGGCACATTATTTAACCAATATGATTATACGTTTGTTACGTTTGTTGCCTGAGGACCCTTTTCTCCTTCGATCACATCGAACAGAACTTCAGAGCCTTCATCCAGAGACTTAAAGCCTTCTGCAGCAATTCCGGAATAATGTACAAACACATCATTCCCTGCCTCATCAGAAATGAAACCGTAACCCTTCTGGTTATTAAACCACTTTACTGTACCTTTCATCGTGTACCTCCATAAAAATATGATTTTCATCTTCTTTCCAAGCATATCATATTTGGTTTTTGCTGTCAACAAAAATCCTTCTTGCAAATCCGTCAAATTCCTTGTATACTTATTCTGTTATGAATAAACAGAAACTAGTGATTTAATTGGTGAGCATATGAAACGATTTAGAAAAAAAGATATATTAAAAGAAATTCGTCTGCTATCCTTGCAGCGTATGATTCTGCCGGTGATTTTCATTCTGATTTCTCTGGCAATCATTCAGATTATAAATTTTGATAATATCTTTAATCCAAAACTTTATCGCAGTTCTTTTGACGCTTTCTCTGCATATAAAAAGGGAGAAGAAAACGTGACCATTCATGTTGATACCCTGAAATATACCGGATACAACATCATGAGAGGAGATGAGGTTGTATCCGTATATTATTATGATTTATCGGGAGAGCAATGTATGTTCTATAAACTGGATATGAATTACAAGTCCACGGAAGAAATCCCTCAAACTTTGAAAGATGTGACCATCTCTGCCAGACTAACAGAACCAGATGGTTTATCCAGAAATATGATGGAATCTTTCGCGCAGTCTATTAACTGGACTTACGACGGATTATCCTCTATCACTTTCCCGGTAATTATGGATGAACATGAATACAATCTTGGCTGGTTATATATTCTATATGCAATGATTATCCTGATTATATTCTACAGCCTGTTCCTGACAGCCGGTAATATTCTGGTTCTTATTGCACCATACCTCCATCCGGCATATATGAAGATTCGACCATATTATAAACATATGCCTTATTTTGAAATGATTGATATGATCAATCAGGATTTTGAAGAGCATATTCTGGTCACTGCCGGTAAAATGTATCTGACTGACCGGTTCTTTATTAACCTTGGCAACCGAGAAGTTTGCATTATGCCATTAGATCAGATTCTTCTGGCTTATAATCATGGGCAACTCTTCGCACTTTTTGGCATACATCTAAGGATGAATCATACCCTTCATTTGTATGGCAGCAGAAATATCCGTATTCATGCTTCCAACAAGAAGGCAACTCATGTAACGATTATTACAGACTACTTACGCGAACACTACCCAACCATCATTTGGGGACACACCAAAGAAAATCTCATCGCTTACAAACAGCTTCTCCATACGGAAAAAGCAACAAAGAAAGTGAACGAAAACATAGTGGAGAACTTACATGAAGGGAATGTCTGACGACATTCCCTGTTTGTTTGCATATCCAATGCTTTCCATATTAAAAATCATATTTGGCTGCCAGCTGTGCAGGAGGCAGTTTTAACATCTTGCGGATTGGCAGAATACCGATACATATATTAAAGAGATATATCACCGCTACCGTGGCTGCAAACAGCTGCCATGGATAATAAAATTCCAACTCCACAGATGGAATACGGGATATAACATAAGTCGCTGCATACGTCAGCACTGCTCCTGCCAGCGATGTATAGCAGGTAATCAAAAATGTTTCATATGCGAACATTCCCATGATACTGTATTTGGATATTCCAAGCATACGAAAAACACCTAAATCTTCCATTCTTGTCACTGCGTTTGCTTTCATCATAAAATAAAGAATCATCATGGTAATCAGGAAAACAGTTCCCATCATAAGTAATCTGCTTCCTATTTTTCCACTTTTTTCCTGTTCATATTCGTCGAGAATCTCCTGATTCTTATTGGTCACCACAATATCCAGACTTTCTTTTATTTCATTCGGAACAGCTGCAAGAATCATTTCTTCTGCCTTTTCTGATTCCATTGCTTCCGGCAGATAAATATAGCACTCCTTCTCATTGATGATAATACTTTTTGCAATCAAATCCACTGCCTCATCCGGAATAATATAATCCACTCCATATCTGGTTGGAATGTAGCCCACGGATCTGTAATTAATTCCTTCTACCAATGTTCCCAGATAAGTATAACTGCGATAAGGTGCCGTCTCACTGATATCATTTATCATATTCTGATATTCTTCCCATGTGACCCCATACTCTTCTTCTTTTTCTTTCAGCTGTTTATCATAATACGAATTATAGAGTGTCTTTTCATAAAGTTCATCCAACAGAGAATACTTTCTCATCATATCTTTCCGATAACGGGTACGAACTTCATCCTCAGCAGTCAGCACTTCCACATTCCCGTCCCCGTCAATGGTCAAATTTTTTTCTTCAAAATCCTCAAACTTCTCTTTTGCCTCCGATACTGTCATAACATCGATGTAGGAACTGGAAATCAGAATCATGGTTTCTCTGTCAATATAAATATCTGGTTGTTCGGTATCACTGATTCCTACAATGGTAAGTACCACTCCATCATTTGTAGTAAAACAGGAATTCAATGCCTGGCGATAATTTTCCATGACATTCTGTACCTGTTCTGATTTCTCTATGAAATTCTCAATCACCCAACGGTCCGTCACTACTTCTTTGTTATTTTCCGGCATTCTTCCACAAATCAGATCTTTTTCCGATATTTTATCCAGACTGACAAAAGAATAATGAGCTATCTGATAATCCATATTCTCCAATTGTTCATATCCCTTATACCGATAAGTCAGGGTATTAATTGGTATGATCTGCTTCTCCATACCTGCCCCATCCATTGCGTCCAGTATCTGTCCCACATATCGTTCATACTCGGTATCACTAATCATTGATTTTTTCTCCATGGCAACCTGATATAAATGGGAATCCGCCACAGCAATGCTCTGCTTATCTGTACGCATGACAGAAAGCATATCTTCCACAAGGAGCACCATGAGAACAGACATCAGAAACAGTGTAATGACAAGAAATATCTTTTTTTTCCCCAATGCCTTAATATTCGCTTTGGCAAGTTCCCTGATTTCTCTGGCGGACATCTTTGGACGTCTGGCACCTTTCAGGGGTGCAAGGGTGAACTCTACGGATTCTATATCGTCCTGTTCTACCACCGGCTTTTTCCCATTCACCATCTTCTTCTCATCGGAATTTTTTAAGAAAATAATGTCTTCTTCCTTTTTTGCGTGAATATAAACCTTTCCATTTTCGTAAATCAACTGTATCCCGGTGTCTGGAATGGGTTCATTGGAATAAACCTGCAGCTTTACATTTCCCACCTGTTTTTCCTTTTTCTCATATTCTCCCAGATATAAATTGGTATCCTCCACATATTCATAGGCGCTGCCCTTTTTAAAGTCCTTGTCCCGGTCGATTTTTCCATCTTCAATCCATAGAATTCTGTCGGCAAAGAAATTTGCAATGGTCTTTTCGTGCGTTACCACTACCACCAGACATTTTTTTGAGATTTTTTTGAGTATTCCCATAATTCTCATAGTGTTTTTTTCATCCAGGTTTCCCGTAGGCTCATCTGCAAAAATAATCTGTGGTGATTTCGACAATGCCCTTGCTATGGCTATTCTCTGCTGCTGACCTCCACTTAACTGCGATACCGGACGTCTCTTGTATTTCCACATATCCACTGCACGCAATACATAGTCAATTCTCTCTTCTTTTTCCTCATCGGGAATATCATATAAACTCAGCCCCTGCATCAGGTTATACTCTACGGTTCTGTCCTGCAAAAGATAATAATTTTGAAAAATATAACCAAATTTCTCATTGCGCACCCGTTCCTGATTCTTATCCCCATATTTCTTTATGGTAATGCCGTCTACCTCTATCTCCCCGTCTGAAAAGTCATCCAGACCACTGATGGTATTCATCAGTGTGGTTTTTCCCGAACCACTTTCTCCCAAAATACATACCAGCCCGGTGTCTTCCAGCGTAAGGGTAGTATTGTTTATGACATGAATTTCATTTGATTTCCCTTTGTGATAATATTTATTTAAATTCCTTATCTGTATCATCTGTCTTTTTCCTCCCATCATATATCTCTTCTGGATTTTCGTTTGACGAGACGCATACTTCTGTACAACAGTACCATCATGGCAAACAAAATCAGACCATAAAGGATGTATCCTTTCACATCCAGGTACCGAAAAGCAGAACCTATCAATGGCAGGTTAAATTTAGACGCAGCATAGATAAAGACCGATGCTCCCACAAAGGCTGTCACGCCATTAACCGTAAGATCATTTCGATTCATCTGGTCCAACTGAATCCGTTTCATGCCAAGCAGAAGTAAAATACGATAATCTTTTTTTCTTGCACTCATCAGCAGACGTATCAGAAGTATCCCGATTACAAACACACCCACAAGACATACAAGGGATAACACCATGATACGAATCTGCTCCTGTACCTGATCCCAGTCATATTCTGTAGTGGAAGCCCGATATACACTAATTCCTTCATAACCCGCTTCTTCTATCTTTTTCAATGCCCTGTCTGTATATGCGTAGTCTGTGATATAGACACTTGCCTGATAGGAGTTTTGATCCGGATAAATCAGGTCAAACATCTGCCTGCTGACTTCAATGACCTGAGTTCCATGCCGGGTTTCATAATCCTGTATCTGTAACACCAGTTCCTCTCTTTTTTCCTCCGTTCCATAAAACAAATAACTTTGTGCAATAATGGTATACTGTATTGCGCGGTAATCATTCTGTGGCAGAATATATGCATCCGCAAAATACCCCTGCGACAGATTGATCTGTGTCTCTGTCAAAAGGTCATTGGGAAAGAAAATTGGATTGATTGCCAGAAGTTGATGGATATTTGCATTTTCCGTAATCTGTTCCTCTGACACAATGGCCTGGTCTCCTTCGTATGGATTTTCAAGCTGAAGTCCTGTTCCCATTCCTCCGTATATTCCATAGAAATTGTAATTGTCCAGTCTGCTTGCAGTAACATTCAACACTTTTGCAAGACTTTCTGAAATATAAATCTGATTTTCTTCTCCTATATCTGTGATGCCGGTGACAATCCCCTGGATTTTAATATAATTGTCATTCCAATTGTTGCTTCTCGTCACATAGAACACCATTTCCCTTCCAATCATAGAAGTATCTTCCGTGTTGAGAATAATCTCATTTTGTCTCAGAGGCATTTCACCATCTGTAAGATCTTTTCCCTCCAGCGATGTACTTGTCCGCAGCATATTTGTATCATCCAGAATATCCACTGTAACTTTCTCAGGAAGATTCCCTGTTCCTTCATTGGAGCGATACCGAAAGATGTAATCCTCCCCCTCTCTCATTACATAATTCATATCATTGACGATATCATATAAATCTACCTGTTCCACATAGTTTATCTTTTCTAATTTTTCCACGTCTTCCCGGGTGAATGCACTGCCATCCTGCTTCTTCACACTGATTCTTCTCTGATCCAGATTAAAATAATTCTTATTGGTGGTCTGTCTTGCTGTGGTAAAATCCAGACTTTTCACAAAGGATGCATAAAAGACTCCAATTCCCACAAATAAAAGAAACACCAACAGCAACAAAAATATCCGACTACGAGGTTTTGTTTTTCTCATGTTCGCAGCCATGCGTTTTGCCATAAGCAACAACGTTTTCTGATCCGTCTTTTTTTCCTTTCGGACATTCCCCGTCTCTTTCATCTGGTTTGGTTTCAACCGTATATCTTCTGCAACCTCCCCATTGTACATTCGAATTTTTCTTGTGGCATACCTTTCCACCTCATCATAATTGTGTGTCACCATAAGAACCAGCCGGTCTTTGGATAGCTCATGTAATAGAGCCACTATTTGCTTACTGTTTTCCGCATCCAAATTTCCAGTCGGTTCATCCGCTACCACAACAGGTGTTTCTTTCGCTAACGCTCTTGCTATGGACAATCTCTGTTTCTGTCCACTGGATAAATGACTTGCTTTCTTTCGCGCCTGTTTTGTCAAGCCTACCTTTCTCAGATACCCCATAGCCTTGTGGTTTGCTTCTCCATCCCTCATTTCCGGATGTACAATAAGAATTGCTATCTTGACATTATCCATGACAGAAAGAGAATCAATCAGATTGTAGTTTTGATAAATAAATCCGATATTGTCTCTTCTGTAATTTTCCCAGTCCTCCTGGTCATAATAAGAGGTCTCTTTTCCTGCAAAGTACATTTCCCCATCTTCATATGTATCAGAGCCGCTGATTATATTTAGCAGGGTGGATTTTCCGCTCCCACTCTCCCCTGTAATTGCCACAAAATCTCCCATTTCAAATTCCAGATTAATTTTATGAAGACCTTGTGTGATGTTTGTTTCACTCTGATAATATTTGGATATGTTTTGTAATTTTATCATATCTTATATCCCTTCTTTTCTATGCTTAGACGTCATATCTTGCTGCAATTTGTGCCGGTGGAAGTTTGATTAATTTCCATATAGTCAGAATTCCCATCAGAATATTAATCAGATATAGTCCCGCAATGATGAGCGGCACTGTGTACCACGGAAATACCATGTATTCCACATCCAGCAGCCCTCTTATGGCAGCAACAGTGAGAAGTACTCCCACCAGCGAAGAATAAGTTGTCAGCAAAAAATTCTGCCATACATACATTCCAATCATATTTCTTTTTGGCACACCCAACATTCTGTATACACTTAAATCCTGCATTCTCTGATTGGCATCAGACTTCATAATAAAATATATCATCAGAATGGAAATGATTAAAATTGCAGCAATCACAAGAACTCTTGCTTCTAAATTGCTCCTTCTTTCCATTTTAACACTCTCAATCTGATTATAAGCCTCATTTTCTATGGAAAGCTGCAGATGTGCTCTTACATCTTCCGAAAAAACAGATGAGATTTTTCTAAGCTCTCCTTCCACATCGCTATCATCTGCGTAAACATAGCACTCCATATCAGCCACATATCCATCACTCAACATAGAGAACAGATTTTCGCCGGCATAGATATCCGGCTGACCGGTCTCGCAAATCCCCGTTATCGTCAGAGTAATACCTTGCTTTGTGGATATTTGATTTCCAATTACCTGACTGATATCCGTGATGACACTTTCCACTTCTGAAGCACTTTCTCTTAAATTTTCTACCACCCGGCGATCCAGAACCACTTCGGTATCACTTTCCGGCATTTTTCCATACATCAGTGAATCTTCGGATAATTTATCCAAGGGTACAAAACAAAAATCACGAAGCTCAAAGGAATAATTTTCCATTTGGATAAACCCTTCATATTCATAAACAAGCTCTGTATCAGGAATCCTATATACCTCGTATCCTGCTCCCTGCAATTCCTCTAATACCTGTCCAAAATATTTCTGGCGCTCCTCCAGAATCGATGACACAGCCTCATTGCCTGAATTGCGAACAGCGGATATTTTATATAAATGGGTATCTGTTTTCACCACATCTTCCGTGTTTATATAAATTTGTGACATAACCTCCCGGAAAGAAAATGTGGCCACTACTGCTACGAAAAACAGTACCACCATGAGAAAGATTTTTTTCTTTCCCATAGTTTTCAGATTTGCACGTGTTATCTCCCGGATTTCCCGGAACGACAGTCGAGGTTTCTTTGCACTCTCCACCGGTTTCAATTCAAATTGAATCTGGTCCACATCTTTCTGCTCCACTTTCGGTCTTTTGGAGTCTATCACCTTATGTTCACTTTCTTCCGTAAGAAATTCCACATTCCCATTATTTTCAGTACTCAGATAAATGTTCCCGTTATCATAGACCAGCTTCAACGTAATCTTTGGTGTTTCTTCACGATGATACACCGACAGTTCTACATTTCCCTCTGATACCTTATTCTCTTCGAATTCTTTCAGATAGAAATGGGGATCTTCCACATACTGATATATTTTCTTTCCTTCCTGTTGCTCATCTCGAACCAATTCTCCATCTTCAATCCAGATAATCCTATCTGCAAAAAAATCGGCAATATTTTTTTCGTGAGTGACTACCACGACCAGACACTTCTGAGAAATCTTTTTTAAAATCCCCATGATATTCATCGTATTTGCTTCGTCCAGATTTCCTGTTGGTTCGTCAGCAAAAATCACACTTGGAGCTTTCACCAGTGCCCTTGCAATGGCAATTCTTTGCTGCTGTCCACCGCTTAACTGGGAAACCAGGCGTTTCTTAAACTGCCACATATTCACAGCCCGAAGAACATAATCTACCCTTTCTTCCTTTTCCTGCTCTGAGATGTCATACATGGATAATGCCAGCAAAATATTATATTCCACGGTTCGTTCCATAAGGAGATAATAGTTCTGAAAAATATATCCAAACTTTTGATTACGAATCTGTTCCTGCTTCTTTTCTCCATATTTCTTTATTACCGTTCCATCAATTTCTATGGTTCCATCTGCAAAATCATCCAAACCACTGACCGTATTCAGAAATGTGGTTTTACCGGAACCGCTCTCCCCAAGAATGCAAATCAGTCCGGTATTCGGAAGCGTCACAGTTGTATCATAAATGGCCTGAAATTCATTTGTTTTTCCCTTGTTATAATATTTATTTAAATTTCTTATCTGAATCATTGTTTTCCTCCCAGAAATTTTCTCAAATGGCGATGGAACAGTTCTGCCGTAATCCATGACATCAGCACTGCCAATACCGTGACAATTCCATAATCCCATACCTGATAGTATTTCGTCAAATCAGAAATGACAAATATCTGATATTTCTCCGCTATGATAGCCACACAGATTAATAATACACAAGACAAAATACTTCCTGTCACCAATTCATAGCGATTCATGAACAGAATCGTCTTTTGTTTCAGTCCCAGAGATGTTAAGATCATGAAATCTTTTCGTTTCAATTTCATAATGGTATAAATAACCACAACAGACAAAAAGAAAATTACAATCAGGGAACCTGCTGATATTCCCAGTGCTGTCATTCTTTCCTGCACCAGTACGCTGTCATACTCATCAGCACTGATTCTAAACACACTGACTGCCTGATACCCCATCTCGTTCAATGTATCAATGACTCTGTCCGTATAAGCATAATCATCGATG
This sequence comes from uncultured Roseburia sp., assembly GCA_944381595.1. Classification (GTDB taxonomy): domain Bacteria; phylum Bacillota; class Clostridia; order Lachnospirales; family Lachnospiraceae; genus CAG-303. The sequence goes on along the minus strand of CALWLV010000035.1, from coordinate 3,646 downwards.
TACACAGATATCTGCGTCTCCTGCATTGAGCCATACACCTGTTCCATAAATTCCCTGCTTGCCTCTACCACATTGACACTTCCATTATGCCCATCTTCCAGCACCTCTACCTGATATTCCACAGGATTTTCTGAATCTGTTTTGTCAATCAGTGTTCCTTGCGAATATAACCGTTCGATGGTAGTAACTCTGTCCTCACTATTGTCCTCCGTTTTCAGATTCATAATCAGAGACTCCGATAACCGAATCTGATTCCCGGTCAGTCCCTCTCCTTCAACAAGAATCGTATCTCTCCTTCGATCCAGTAATTCCTCCCTGTTATACTTCGCATCAACGGAATCTGTAATTGTTTTTAATACATGGTACTCTATTTGCAAATTTTTATTTGCATAATCGAAATTAATTCCACTCAAAAACAGGTCTGAAAAGTATGGTTGTCCCAGTTCTGAATTTACGATTCCCGTAATCTGAAATGTACCGCCTATATAAATGGATTCCGGCCAGTTTTGACTTCGAAAATATATATCTGTGGTCGTTCCAATGAGGCTTTCATCATCAGAAGCAACTACCACATCATACCTTTTTTCCGGTAACTTTCCTGCAATCAGCTCCTGCTCCACCCCTGCTGCATTGCATGTAAAATCGCTGTAATCCAGTGCATTTACCGTAATGCTCTTTCTGCTGGTATATTCTGACTGTTGATAATGAACCTGATAATCTTTATTTGCTTCATGCAGACAGCTGATTTCACTTGCAAGGTCATAAGGATTGATGGAATGAACATATCTCACATCCATCAAAGTATCATAATCTTTTTCCGTAAATGGACTTCCATCCGGTTTTCTTACCAAAATACGATTTTTATCTGTATTCATAAAGACATCCTGACTGGCATTCTTTGTAACGGAATCATCCATATTACTCAAAAGATAACCGTACATAACGAAAAGTGCCGCAATGGAAACCGTAAGAAACAGAAAAACAAAAAAGGTCCGATGTGGCTGTGCCTTCCTGTTTAATCTCACAAAGCCTACTGCCTGCCGGAAGAAATGCTCTTTCTTCCTTTCCTTTGGAACGATTGCTTCCTTTTCTTTCCACACTCCGTTTTCGTATAATTCCGGTTTCAGTTTTACGTCTTCCGCAACTTCTCCATCAAATAAGCGAATCTTTCTGGTTGCATATTCCTTTACCTGTTCAAAATTGTGCGTCACCACAATTACCAGTTTATCTTTTGACAATTCGTACAGCATTTTCATAACAGCCGCACCATTTTCCACGTCCAGATTTCCCGTAGGCTCATCTGCAATGATAATATCTGTATCCTTCGCCAAAGCTCTGGCTATTCCCAATCTCTGCTTTTGCCCGCTGGACAAATGAGAAGCCTTCTGTCTTGCCCGCTTCTTCAGTCCTACTTTGTCCAGAATTTCCATTGCCTTTTGTCTTCGTTCTTTCTTATTTTCCACTCCCATAATTCGCATGACTGCTTCTACATTCTCCAAGGCAGTGTAGCTGTCAATCAACTGATAGGACTGATAAATAAAACTAATCTTATCCCTCCGGTAATTCTCCCAGTCTTCTTTACTAAAACAGGAGGTCTCCATCCCCTCAAAAAAGATTTCTCCATCCTGATATGTATCCATACCGCTTATCACATTCATCAATGTTGATTTTCCGCTTCCGCTCTTTCCTGTGATTGCTACAAATTCCCCCTTAAAAAATTCAAGGTTGATATTGTTTAGTGCCAATGTGACATTGTTTTCACTATTATAATATTTGGTGACATTTTTTAATCGAATCACTGGTTATCCTCCCCTCTTTCCTGACTTTCGCCGGCCTTTCTTGATGTTTTATACATTTTTTAGTAAAATTATAATTTTATTCTATCATTTTTGTCAATTTTGCACAAGCATTTATACTTATTTTCACACAAAAAAGGCGCTGTATTTTCTAAACGAAAATACAACGCTTTTTTCTTATAAAATATCAATATATTCTCCAGCCAGAGCTTTATTCATACTGCGCACGGCACAGAATTTTCCACACATAGAACAGGTATCTTCATGTTCCGGCTTTCTATCATCACGAATCTTTTTGGCAGTTTCCGGATCAATGGCACAAGCCCACTGTCCTTCCCAATCCAGGTCTCTTCTGGCATCCGCCATCTTATCATCAATATCTCTTGCACCTTTCACACCCTTTGCAATATCTGCTGCATGTGCTGCAATCTTAGAGGCAATGATTCCCTGCTTTACATCTTCCACATTTGGAAGTGCCAGATGTTCTGCCGGTGTAACATAACATAAGAATGCTGCTCCGGATGCTGCTGCAATGGCTCCACCAATGGCTGAAGTAATGTGATCATAACCCGGTGCAATATCTGTGACAAGCGGTCCCAATACATAAAATGGTGCTCCATTACAGATTGTCTGCTGAATCTTCATATTTGCCGCAATCTGGTCCATCGGCATATGTCCCGGTCCTTCTATCATAACCTGTACATCCTTCTCCCATGCCCGTTTCGTCAATTCACCAAGACGTACCAGTTCTTCAATCTGGCATACATCTGAAGCATCTGCAAGACATCCTGGTCTGCATGCGTCTCCCAATGAAATTGTCACATCATATTCACGGCAGATATCCAAAATTTCATCATAATATTCATAGAATGGATTTTCATTTCCGGTCATGCACATCCATGCAAACACCAGAGAACCTCCACGAGATACGATATTCATCTTTCTCTTATGTTGACGAATCTGTTCAATGGTCTTCCTTGTAATTCCGCAGTGCAGTGTTACAAAATCCACTCCATCTTCAGCGTGCAGTCTTACTACATCAATGAAATCCTTTGCAGTCAATGTGGCAAGGTCTCTCTGATAATGAATCACAGAATCATATACCGGTACCGTTCCAATCATAGCCGGACATTCCGCTGTCAGCTTTCTGCGGAACGGAATGGTATCCCCGTGTGAGGATAAATCCATGATTGCATGTGCTCCCATATCCACAGCAGCCATAACCTTCTTCATTTCCACATCATAGTCTTTACAGTCTCTTGATATCCCAAGATTTACATTGATTTTTGTTCTTAACATGGAACCGACACCTTCCGGATCGATACATGTATGGTTCTTATTGGCACAGATTACTACCTTTCCGGATGCCACAAGAGGAAGTAATTCTTCCGGCGTCATCTGCTCCTTCTTGGCAACGATTTCCAATTCTCTGGTAATGATACCTTTTCTTGCTGCTTCCATCTGAGTTGCGTATTCTCTCATCTTCATATTCCTTTCCTTGTATACAGAGATAAATAGTTTTTCATTCAAGGGGAATCCTGACGCGACCTGCGCCCATAAAGACACAAAAAAAGATGCATTCCTACGGTGGCATTACCCACATCAGGTATTCAGGGTCGAAATTATGAATTTCCTCTCAGCCTGTCAAACAAGCTCCCCAAGCATTGTTTTTTTATATTAACATAAAAGTGATAAAAATGTCAAGTTATGATATCCAACATTCCACGAGAAACGCACGAATGTGTATCCCAACCAAAGCATTAAGCAATATACAAAAAAATTACAAGTTCATAATTTCTTCCAGATATCTTTCCGGGTTTGTGCCGATTGCATAACGCTTCTTTTTCAGG
>CALWLV010000034.1 GCA_944381595.1 uncultured Roseburia sp. | reverse complement strand
CAAGGGAAACGTCTGACCTACCTGAAGGTGACAGGAGGCCTGTTGAAAGTGAAACAGGAGATTGAATATCGGGATGGGGAAAAGGAAAAGGCAGACCAGTTAAGATTATATTCCGGGATAAAATATGATACTGCTGATTGCGTGAAAGCACGGGAAGTTTGTGCGGTGACCGGACTGACACATACTTATCCGGGACAGGGGATAGGAGCAGAACAGGAAGATATTCTTCCGGCTCTGGAACCGGTACTGACCTATCAGATTCAACTTCCGGAGGGGACGGATGTGCACGGAATGCTGCAGAGACTGCGGGAGTTGGAGGAAGAAGAACCGGAACTTCAGATTGTGTGGAAGGAGCAGGTAAAGGAAATCCATGTTCGCGTCATGGGGGAAATCCAGACGGAGATTTTACAGAGCATGATACAGGAGCGTTTTGGAGTAGAAGTTTCTTTTGGAGCTGGAAGTATTGTATACAGAGAAACCATTGAGGAACCGGTGGAAGGAGTGGGACATTTTGAACCCCTCCGTCACTATGCAGAGGTTCACCTGTTGATGGAACCTCTGGAGCGTGGCAGTGGACTGGTATTCGATACTTCATGCAGTGTGGATGAACTGGACGGAAACTGGCAGAAGTTGATTTTGACCCATCTGGCAGAGCGTTCCCATCCTGGAGTGCTTATAGGTGCGGCAATTACGGATATGAAAATCACCCTGATTGCAGGACGGGCTCATCAGAAACATACGGAAGGAGGAGATTTCCGTCAGGCAACTTACCGGGCTGTCCGTCAGGGGCTGAAAATGGCAAAAAGTATATTGTTGGAACCTTATTATGCATTTCGTATGGAACTTCCGGCAGAGCATCTGGGACGTGCCATGACAGATATCCAGAAACGGTACGGAACCTTTGAGCATCCCGAACAACAGGGAGAGATAGCAATTCTTAGCGGAAAAGCTCCCGTCTCCACCATGCATGATTATGCAAGAGAACTGGCTTCCTATACCCATGGAGAAGGAAGAATTTCCTGTGAATTGGCAGGGTATGAGCACTGCCATAACGAAGAGGAAGTGGTGGCACAGACCGGATATGACAGCGAGGCAGATTTGGAAAATCCTACCGGTTCCGTATTTTGTGCCCATGGCGCCGGGTTTGTGGTCAGATGGGATGAAGTCCCGCAGTATATGCATCTTCATCCGGAAATCAGATTACACAAAGAGCAGACACAAGAGGAAACCACAGAAGTTTTTCAGAGAGAAAAAGAAGAACAGGACAGTGCTATCCTTGATAAAGAACTGGAAGCCATATTTGAGCGGACTTTTGGTCCCTTAAAGCGAAAACTGCCATCGGAAACCCAGGGCATGGGTTATGAGAAAAAACATAAGCCGGAAAAGCCTTATGTACCAAAATGGGATAAGAAAAAGCCGGTAAAAAAATATCTTCTGGTAGATGGTTATAATCTGCTTTTTTCTCAAAAAGAACTGGGGGAACTGGCGAAAATTAATTTGGACGGGGCGAGAATGAAACTCATGGACATTTTGTGCAATTATCAGGGATATAAGAAACAGGAATTGATTCTTGTGTTCGATGCCTATCGGGTGAAGGGGAATATTGGTGAAGTCATGGAATATCACAATATTCATGTAGTGTATACAAAGGAGGCACAGACTGCAGATGCCTATATCGAGAAAGCCACCCATGAACTGGCAAAGAAACATGATGTGACTGTGGTAACTTCCGATGGATTGGAACAGTTAATCATTCTTGGTCAGGGAGGACGAAGAATATCCTCCAGAGAATTTTGGATAGAAATTGCACAGATGGAAAACGAAATCAGGGAAGGATGGATAACAGAATCATGATGAGAAAAAAAACTTTGCGGGCTCTCATTGCAGTCGCTTTCCTTATCGTCGCGCTGATTACCGGATATGGATGGAAAGAGAATACTCAGCCAAAACAGGTAAGCGGAACCCTTACGGTTCATTATCTGGATGTGGGACAGGGGGATGCTGCCCTGATTCAGTGCGATGGGAAATCCATGTTGATTGACGCAGGGGATAACAGCAAAGGAACAGAAGTACGTTCATATTTGATGAAACAAAATGTAGAAACACTGGATCTGGTCATTGGGACCCATGGAGATGCCGACCACATCGGCGGTCTGGATGTCATTTTGTATAATTTTGACTGTAAAACCGTTATTATGCCGGACAGAAAACGGGATACGAAAACATACCGGGATGTCATTGATACCATGGAACATAAAAATTACAGCCTGACATCTCCGAAAGTCGGGGATACCTATTCCCTTGGGGAGGCGACAGTAGAGATTGTGGCGCCGTGCGGGGATGATTATGGAAGCAATGAAAATGATTATTCTGTGGGTGTGATGATTACTTATGGTGAAAGTAAGTTTTTGTTTACGGGAGATGCAGAAGAAAATGCGGAACAAGATATGCTGCAGACGGGCATTGATTTGGACTGCGATGTATATAAAGTCAGTCATCATGGCAGCAGCAATGCCAGCACATCAGATTTTTTAGATGCTATATTGCCGGAATATGCGGTAATCAGCTGTGGAGAGGGAAATGATTACGGGCATCCCCATGCGGAGGTTTTGAATGAATTGCGAAGCAGGGGAGTGAAAGTATTCCGAACGGACGAGCAGGGAACGGTGGTAGCAGTTTCCGATGGAAAAAACATTACCTTTAATATGGAACCATCTACCAGCTGGTTATCCGGAAGATAACAAAGAAAAGAAAAGGAGAGGATTATGAGTGTAATAAAATACGGGTTTGGTTATTGGAAAAAGTATTTGTTTGCAGCAATATTTGCTCAAATATGCAGTTTTCTGGCCATAACAGCAGACTTGATGATTCCGTTGCTGTCCCAGTTATTAATTGATTATGTGATAGTTGATAATAATCCGTCTGAGGCAAAGGGAATCTTTGCATTCCTTGTTTCCGGCAAATATGGAAAACCGCAGACATTTCAGTTGTTCTTTTCCATTGCTGCAGTTTTTGGCTGTTTTATCCTGGTGAGAATTATTTTGATTTATATCAAAAATGTGACTCTGCAAAGACTTGGTCTGAATATGGAGACCGATCTTCGTGTGAGTACGTTTCATAAACTGATGGAATTAGACAGTGAAACCATCGCAGAATACAATACAGGAGAGCTTCTTCAGACCGTGAATTCTGATACGATTATGTTCAAGGATTTTTTCTGCAGAATGGTTCCAAATCTGTTGGATAGTATTTTCCTTTTGGGACTGACAGCATATTTGCTGACGACAATTAATTTCCGCTTATTGGTGATTCCTGTTATTCTGATGCCATTCTTTATTATAGCATTGAATAAATTTAAGAAAATTGCAAGGGTCAACTATGCGGCAATCCGTAGTTGCAACAGTGATATGAATTTAACCGTGCAGGAAAATATTGAGGCCGTACGTCTGGTTCGTTCCTTTACCAATGAGAAACTGGAGGAGCAGAAGTTTGACCGATCCAATGAGAATTTAAAAAATGCTCATATTACCCAGATTGGTCTGTCGGCAAAATTTGAGGTTATCTTCAGCTCCATCAAGCAGATTGCATATATCAGTTCCATTGCCATCAGCGCTGTTCTGGTAATGCAGGGACAGATGCTGGTTGGATTCCTTGCGACTTGTTCCAGTTATGTACTGCGTCTTATGGACCATATTAGCCAGATTAACAATACCATCTTCCAGATGCAGCAGCAGTTGGTAGCCGGTGGCAAAATCATGAATTTTATGTCATGTAAGTCCAGAATTGAGGAAAAAGAGGATGCAGTGCCAACTCCGGAAAAACCGCATATCAGATTTGAACATATGTCACTGGTACTCAAAGGTTCTCCGGTATTGCAGGATATTACCATTGATATTCCATATGGCAAACATGTGGGAATTGTAGGGGAAACAGGAAGTGGCAAGAGTATGTTCTTGAAGAGTCTGGTAAGAATCCATGATGTGACGGATGGAAAGATTACCATCAATGGCAGGGATATCAGGAATTATACCCTGAATTCCTTAAGGGACAGATTTTCCTATGTATTTCAGGAAGTATTTCTTTTTTCCAATTCTGTGGAAAGCAATATTGCATTTTCCATACCGGAAATTGACGATATCTATATAGAGAAAGCAGCGAAAGACGCACAGGCTCATAATTTTATTATGGGACTTTCCGATAAATATCAGACAATCGTGGGAGAGCGTGGATTTGGCCTTTCCGGAGGACAAAAGCAGAGAGTTTCCATTGCCAGAGCTCTTTTAAAGAATGCAGACGTTCTTGTGATGGATGACTCCACCAGTGCGTTGGATATGGGTACAGAGAAAAAGTTATTAAAGACAATCAAAGAGGATTATCCGGAAAAAACAGTTTTGATTTCTGCCCACAGGATGTCTTCTGTGGTGGACTGTGATGAAATCATTTATATGCAGGATGGAAAAATCGTGGAGCGGGGAACATTTGAGGAACTGATGCAACAAAACGGCCATTTTGCCAAGGTATATAACATTCAGGAAACACAGAGAAAATCGGCCATTGATTACGATTCGGCACCAGGCATGAATCCGGGAGAGGAGGGATAGGCATGGCTCAGAGAAATACATACTTTCAAAATGAAGTGATTGAGAAGAAAATAGATGTAAAACAGCTGGGAAGAATTTTAAAATATGTGCTTCCATATGAGGAATTATTCTGTCTTGTATGTGGATTGATGTTTTTTGCCGCATGTATTTCACTGATTTCTCCACGAATTCTGCGTTATATCATCAATGTGGTAGTGCTGCAGGAAGAATATCGGGAATTGGCGCTGGTGATATCCGGTTTGGTGGTACTTGCAGCCATAGAAATTACCATTACTTATTTTCAGCAGACCCTGATGGGAAAAGTGGGCCATCGGATTATTGCAAATATCAGACAGGAAATTTTCTATAAACTGCAGAAACTGCCATTTGATTATTTTGACAGCAGGCCAAATGGCAAGATTGTGGTGCGGGTCACAGATTACATCAATGAACTGGCAAACTTTTTCTCCAACTATGTTTTGCTGTTTCTTGTTTATTGCTTAAAAATTGTGGTTGTGGCATTTTTTATGCTCAGTATCAGTCCTGCGCTTACCGGAGTAGTATTTGCTACCGTGATTCCTTTGATGTTTTGTGTATGTTTTCTGCGATATAAAATCAGAAAACGGTTTGGTCTTCACAGAGCAAGGGTGTCCAACCGAACTGCCTTTCTTGTAGAAACCATTATGGGTGAGAAAATCGTAAAGAATTATAACCGCGTAGAGAGAAATGAGAAAATTTATAAAGAAGTCCATGATATCAGTATCAGAACCTGGTGGAAAATTGTTCTGCTGAATGAATTGAACACACCAATCGTAGAAACGTTCTGGAATTTGGGAACCATCTGTCTCTATGGTGTTTCTCTTGCACTGATTCTTCATGGCAACCAGGGGGTGGATGCCGGTACCGTAGTCATGTTTACCAGCTATATGGGATTGTTTAACGGACCGTTGACCCAGATTGCCATGATTATTCAGAATCTTTCCAGTGTGACATCCAATCTGGAGCAGGTATTTGATACCATTGATACACCGGTATCTATTCAGGATAAACAGGGCGATGAGGAATTAAAAGATGTAAAGGGAAAGGTGGATTTTGACGATGTCACATTTGCCTATGATCCGGGAGTAAATATTCTGGAACACTTTGATCTTCATGTAAAACCGGGAGAAACCATTGCACTGGTAGGACCTACCGGGGCCGGAAAGACCACAGTGATTAATATGCTGACCAGATTTTATGATGTCAGCGAAGGTGCGGTGAAAATAGATGATAAAGATGTCCGTGATGTAACGCTGGAGTCCCTGAGAAAAGAAGTGGGTGTTTTAATGCAGGATCCGTTTATTTTTAAAGGAACTGTGATAGACAATATCCGTTATGGAAGACCGGACGCCACAGACGAAGAATGTATCAAAGCAGCGGAAACGATTTATGCAGATAAGTGTATCAAGAAATTGAAAGATGGATATTATCAGACATTAGAAGAGCGTGGGGACGGTCTTTCTGCAGGAGAAAAGCAGATGATCAGTTTCGCAAGAATTATTCTCAAGAATCCATCGGTGGTGATTCTTGATGAAGCAACCAGTTCCATTGACACGGAGACAGAGAACCTGATTCAGATGGCACTGGAAGTAATCCTGAAGGATAAAACTGCATTTATTGTGGCACACAGACTTTCTACCATTCGCAATGCAGACAGAATTTTGTATATTGCAAACAAAGGAATAGCAGAAGAAGGAACCCATAAGGAACTGATGGAACGGAAGGGATTGTACTACAAACTGAATTGTTCTGTTTCGTAGGGAAAGGACAAGGATATGACGGCAAAAAAAATCACATCATTGGGACTTTATACCGGGATGGCCTTGATATTATTTATGGTGGAGTCAGCCCTTCCGGCATTGACTCCCCTTCCATTTATCAAACTGGGGCTTGCCAATATTATAACTTTACTTGTGCTTGCTCTATATTCTCCAAAAGATGCCTGCGTTGTGCTGTTTTTGCGGATTTTTCTTGCATCTGTTTTCGGAGGACAGCTGGTATACCTGATTTATAGTCTTGCAGGCGGCATTGCCTGTTTTCTTGCAGATTGGATGATATTTAAGATACTGCGGGGCAAATATCTGGCTGTGGTCAGTATTTTCGGAGCAATTTTTCACAATCTGGGACAGTTTGCAGCTGCCGTTTTTTTCTTCGGAACAGGCGTCCTTGCCTACTTGCCCTATATGATGATTGCAGGAATTGTAACGGGATTATTTACCGGTATATTGGCACAAACACTTGTGATTCGCTTGAAAAAACTGGATTTCTGATTTTACAATATGTAGTGAAAATTTGAAAAATCCCCTTGAATTGGTTGATGAAATAAAGAAATCATACTATAATAAACCTTGATTAAGTTAAAAATAAATAAAATTTACGTAAAATGTATGCGTAAGAAAGGCTTGGGTTTATTAAAATGGATATTTTCAATGTACTGAATCTGATAGGAGGTCTTGCGCTCTTTCTGTATGGAATGAGCCTTCTGGGTGACAGTCTGGAAAAGCTATCAGGTGGAAAACTGGAAGGAATTCTGGAAAAGCTGACAGCGAAACCGATTATGGCAGTATTGCTTGGAACAGGAGTCACTGCAGCGATTCAGTCTTCTTCTGCAACGACCGTTATGGTGGTAGGATTTGTAAATTCAGGAATTATGAAATTAAGACAGGCAGTCTATATTATCATGGGTGCCAATATCGGTACCACAGCAACTTCCTGGATTTTGAGTTTGTCAGGACTGGAAAGTGATAACGTCTTTGTACAGTTATTAAAGCCGTCCTCATTTTCACCATTGTTGGCATTTCTGGGTATGATTTTTATCATGTTTTCCAAGAAGGAGAAGAAACACACCCTTGGAGGACTGTTACTGGGATTTGCCATTCTTATGACTGGTATGGATGCCATGAGTGGAGCTGTGGAACCATTGAAAGATGTTCCGGGATTTGCTGAGTTATTTACCATGTTCTCAAATCCAATTCTTGGAATGCTCTTAGGTGCAGTACTGACAGCAATTATTCAGAGTTCTTCTGCATCCGTGGGAATTTTGCAGGCATTGTGTGCCACAGGTGCAGTTAGCTACAGTGCAGCGATTCCGATTATTATGGGACAGAATATTGGTACCTGTGTGACAGCGATGATTTCCAGTATTGGTGCAAAGAAAAATGCAAAGCGTGCAGCATTTGTACATCTGTATTTTAATATCATCGGTACCATATTATTTATGACAATCTTCTATCTGTTTCATGCATTTATCCGGTTTGACTTTATGAATGAACCGGCAAATGCAGCCGGAATAGCGGTAGTACACACCACATTCAATGTGACGGCAACCTTACTGTTATTCCCATTTGGATCCGTTTTGGAAAAACTGGCATGTCTGACCATCCGTGATAAGAAGGATTCAAAGGAGAAGGAAAACAAGAACGAATTTGAACTTTTGGATGATCGTTTTCTGGATGTACCAGGTCTTGCCACGGCACATTGTAAAGAACTGACAGTGAAAATGTCTGAATTGGCGAAAGATGCCGTATTCCGTTCTCTGGACTTATTGTTCCACTATGATAAAGAAAAGGCAGAGGAAATTGTAAGTCTGGAAAACAAGGTGGATGCTTATGAAGATATGCTTGGTGCCTATATGGTAAAATTGAGCAGCAAAAGTCTCAGCAAGGAGGATAGTAAGACATTATCCATTCTGCTTCACTCCATTGGGGATTTTGAGCGTCTTTCCGATCATGCGGTAAATATTTCTGAGGCGGCAAAGGAAATTTATGATAAGCATCTGGTATTCTCAGAAGCTGCCATAGCAGAGATAAAAATTTATATCCATGCCTTACAGGATATTGTAAATATTTCCAGTGAAGCATTTGAGAAAGAGGATCTGGCACTTGCTGCAAAAGTGGAACCGATGGAAGAAGTGATTAACAGTCTGAATATCGAGGTGAAGAAACGTCATATCAATCGTTTGCGCAAAGGTGTATGTACCATTGAACTGGGATTTGTTTTTTCTGATATTACCACGAATTTTGAACGTATCGCAGATCATTGTTCCAATGTGGCAGTGAGCATTGTGCAGAGAAAGAACGATGAGGCTTTTGAGTCCCATGTATATCTGGATAAATTGAAGGAAGAAAATGAAGTATTTCAGCAAAAATTTGAAAAATACAAAGAACGTTACGCACTTCCGCATTTTGATTCAGAGGATTTATAGAAAAGAGGGAGCTTATGAATGTAGTCAAAGCAATTAAGACAAGAAGAAGTATTCGGAAATATACAACAGAAATTGTTTCCAGAATTGATTTGGAAGATATTGTGGAGTTGGCTTCCTATGCACCATCCTGGAAAAATACGCAGACTCCCGGTTATGTCATCATACAGGATAAGGAGATGCTGCAGGATATTGCAGAACATGGTGTGTCAGGATTTACGTTCAATACAGGAACCATAGCAGGATGCAGTGCTCTGGTTGTAATGACTGCAAAGAAAAATCGTTGCGGATATGAAAAAGATGGTTCCTTCTCTACCCCAAAAGGAGACAAATGGGAAATGTTCGATGCCGGTGTGGCAGCCCAGACCTTTATGTTGGCAGCGTATGAGAAGGGAATTGGAACGGTAGTCCTTGGTATCTTTGATGAAGCATACATTGCAGAGAAAATCAATCTGGAAGAAGATAAAAGTATTTCTGCACTCATTGCTGTGGGATATCCTGCAGAAAAACCGGTGATGCCAAAGCGAAAATCCCTGGATGAATTGATACGATTTATCTAATTAAAAATGGAATAGGATTGAAATTTAAGCTCGTTTGTATTATAATGAACTCTGATGTGCATGGATAAAGTGCATAAAGTTACGATTGGAGGAAATACAAATGAGCTTTGATTTTATAAGAAAACTTCCTACTCCGGCGGAGATTAAAGAACAATATCCGGTTCCTGCTGATGTTGCTGAGATGAAGCAGAAGAGAGATCAGGAGATTGCAGATGTATTTACCGGTAAATCAGATAAATTTCTGATGATTATTGGTCCATGTTCCGCGGATAATGAAGATGCGGTGATTGATTACATCACGAGACTTGCAAAGGTTCAGGAGAAAGTAAAGGATAAGATACTGATTATCCCAAGAATCTATACCAATAAACCGCGTACCACGGGAGAAGGATATAAAGGTATGCTTCATCAGCCTGATCCGGAGAAAAAACCGGATATGCTTCAGGGGCTTTTGGCCATTCGTCATTTGCACATTCGTTCCATGAAAGAAACAGGACTGACTTCAGCAGATGAAATGTTATATCCGGATAACTACCGTTATTTATCAGATATCTTGTCCTATGTAGCCATCGGAGCCCGTTCTGTGGAAGACCAGCAGCACAGACTGACTGCCAGCGGCATGGATGTACCATGTGGTATGAAGAATCCTACCAGCGGAACCTTATCAGTCATGATGAATTCGGTGGTGGCAGCTCAGATGGGTCATACCTTTGTGTATCGTGGATGGGAAGTGAAAACAACAGGAAATCCTTTGGCTCATACGATTTTAAGAGGTTCTCAGAATAAGAACGGTCATACAATTCCAAATTATCACTATGAGGATTTGATGTTATTAAATGACTTATATCATGAAAAAAATCTGGCAAATCCGGCAGTGATTGTAGATACCAATCATTCCAATTCCGGAAAGAAATACAAAGAACAGATTCGTATTGCAAAGGATGTTCTTCACAGCTGTTCCTGCTCTTCTGATATCAGAAAACTGGTGAAAGGTCTTATGATAGAGAGTTACATTGAAGAGGGAAGTCAGAAAATCGGGGAACATGTTTATGGAAAATCCATTACAGATCCATGCATCGGATGGGCAGATACAGAGAAATTGTTATACGATATTGCAGACTTATTATAGGAAAATCAGGGTTTCTCACAATTTTCAGTGAGAAATCCTGATTTTTTTTAGAATTAATTTTAGTCTGATCTTCCAGAGGATTCTTCTAATCTTACGCATCGTTTTCTGGTTCATGATATTCTTAACATTTTCTTTTTCTATATCATCATAACTGAGTGTTTCCAGTACGTTAGCCATTTGTGTTGTATCAAAG
>CALWLV010000033.1 GCA_944381595.1 uncultured Roseburia sp. | reverse complement strand
GAATGGTTTTCAAAGTTTGTTCAAAGAAAGTTCAAAAAGATATGCAAAAAGGTTGAAAAAAGAATTGAATTATGTTATAATTATGAACGTGAAAGTGAAAACTTCATAAAGAGACGAAATTCATGTTATAAAATCAATCTTAGGGGCAAGAGACGGCTGCATATAATATGCAGTCGTCTCTTTTTTGAGACACTTTATGAAAACTTGTTTCCAAATACAAGGAAAAGTGGTAAAATGAATCATATGAATAGGATTGGAGGAAAAAAAGAATGTCTAAAGGAATGACGATATTATATAGGGTGCATAATAATCTGTATGTGAATCTTACAAATCGCTGCACATGCAGATGTACATTTTGTTTGAGAAATGAGAAAGAAACAGTAGGAGAATCATCCACACTCTGGCTTGAGCGGGAACCATCGGTAGAAGAAGTGGAGAAAGAATTCGAAAAATTTAATATGGATGATTATGAAGAAGTAGTATTCTGTGGATTTGGAGAACCGACAGAGAGAATTGATGATTTAATTGAAATTGCCAAATTCGTCAAAGAGAAATACAATAAGAAAATGAGAATCAATACCAATGGTCAGGGCTCTCTTTCAAATGGGAAGAATATTGCTCCAATGATGGAGGGACTTATTGATACGGTATCCATTAGTCTGAATACACCAAATGAACAGCGCTATCATGAAATTGTACGCAGTAAATTTGGCGATAAAGCATATCCGGCAATGTTGGATTTTGCCAGAGAAGTAAAGAAGTATGTACCAAAGGTAGTACTCAGCACAGTGAGCACCACAATCACAGAGGAAGAAGAAGAACAGTGCAGAAAAATTTGTGAAGAGCTGGGGGTAGAATACAGAATCAGACCTTTTGAATAAAATAAGATGGGAAAGGAAGAAATGAAATATGAGTAAAATGATATTAGCTTCACAGTCACCAAGAAGAAGAGAATTGCTATCTCAGATAGGTATGTCTTATGATTGCATGGTGAGTCACAAGGAGGAACAGGTCACTTCAGATGTTCCGAGAGAAGTCGTAGAACAGCTGTCCCGACAGAAAGCTGAGGATGTGGCTTTGCAGTTGAATTCCGGGGAAGAAACCATTGTAATCGGTGCAGATACTGTGGTGGCATGGAAGGATCAGATTCTTGGAAAGCCAAAGGATGGGGAAGATTCATGCAGAATGTTATCCATGCTTCAGGGAAATGTACACAGTGTATGGACTGGTGTGACATTATTGCAAATCAGGAATGGGGTAAAAACCGAAAGAACGTTTTCAGAAGAGACGAAGGTAGAAATGTATCCCATGACCGAAGATGAAATCAAGGCATATGTACAGACAGGAGAGACTTTGGATAAAGCAGGAAGTTATGCCATTCAGGGGATCGGTGCAAAATTTATCAAAGAAATTCATGGAGATTACAACAATGTGGTGGGACTTCCGGTGGGAAGACTGTATCAGGAAATCAAGAAGCTGGAGAATACCGTGGTTCCGGAACCTGAATCAGAATCAGAGAAAGTCAGCAATCAGGAGATAATTCCAGATACGATGCCGGATATACCATGGTATGATAAAGCTGTTTTCTATCATATTTATCCTTTGGGATTGTGCGGATGTTCCCATGAAAATACAGGAGTATCGGAAAGCCATTTTGATAAATTAAATGAATGGGCATTGCATGCGAAAAAGATTGGATGTACTGCAATTTATATCGGACCGCTGTTTGAATCGGTGGGACATGGATACGAGACTACCGATTATAAAATGGTAGACCGGCGTCTGGGAACCAATGAAGATTTTAGAAATTTTGTCCGACTCTGTCATGAGAATGGAATCAGAGTGGTAGTAGACGGAGTCTTTAATCACACTGGTCGGGAATTTTTCGCCTTTCAGGATATCAAGGAACATAGGGAACAGTCCAGATACAAAGATTGGTATTGTAACGTGAATTTTGGCGGAAATAATGAATACAATGACGGATTTTCCTATGAAAACTGGGGTGGATACAATCTGCTGGCCAAATTAAATGTATGGAATCCGGAAGTGAAAAATTATTTGTTTGACGTGGTAAGATTCTGGATTTCGGAATTTGACATTGATGGCATCCGCTTGGACGCCGCAGATGTTCTGGATATGGGATTTATGAGTGAACTTCGCCAGGTGACAGATGGGGCAAAAAAAGATTTCTGGCTGATGGGTGAAGTGATTCATGGAGATTATGGACGATGGGCAAATGATGGAAGATTGAACTCTGTGACCAATTATGAACTTCACAAGGGATTGTATTCCGGTCACAACGATCATAATTACTTCGAGATTGCTCATACGATTAACCGACTGGATAATCTGACAAGAGGAATTAAATTATACACCTTTGTAGATAACCATGATGTGGCAAGAATTCATTCCAAATTAAATAATAAAGAACATATGTATAATGTGACTATGTTATTATATACCGTTCCTGGTATTCCATCCATATACTATGGTTCTGAATTTTCTATAGATGGACAGAAAGAGCAGGGCTCCGACTGGAATTTAAGACCATGTCTGGAATTGGAAGATTACAGGGAGTTTGAGAAAAAAGATGAGACTCTGAAACTGATTGTACAGTTGGGAGCGTTAAAGAAACAATATCGGGAATTGACAGAAGGAGTCTATGAGCAGGTACAGCTGACCAACAGACAATATGCATTTGTGAGAAAAACAGACCATTCAGCAATTATGGTGGCATTGAATAATGATGATCAGCCTGCTGTTTTGAATTTACCTGTGATGTATGGGAATACTCAGGTAGAGATTCTTGTGCAATCAGAGCAGGGAGGAGAAGTCCGTATCAATGGAAACAGAATGGATGTAACTCTGCCGGCCAATCGAGGTATGGTTTTGTACATGAAGGAATAAAAATACAAAATTAGAAATAATGGAGATACTATGGAAGACTATCAGTTTGAACTTCATAGAGTGGGGTATCATTTTGTACACGAAAAGGGGGTTAATATTGATAGAATAAACGGCTCAAATGATTATTTATTCTTATATCTGAAATCCAATGTGAATATTCTTACAGAGGAAGGAGAAAAACAAACCACAGAGCCTGCGTTTATTTTGTATGAAAAAAATTTTCATCAGAAATATTATGATAGCAAAGGTCCTTTTATCAATGACTGGATGCATTTTGACAGACAGGATGCAAAAAGTTTTTTTGAAAAACTGGATATACCGGTAAATAAACTGATGGTCATTCGGAATTCAAAAGATATTTCCTCCATGCTGCAGGATATCCGGCTGGAGTCCATGCAGCAGGGGAAATATCACAAAGAAATTTTGGATTCAAAAATAAAAGTGATGTTTTATAAATTCAGTGATATTTATCATGAAGAAATTCGTTTTTCAGATAAATTAAATCGTTACCGTCGGGATTTTAATGAAGTCAGAAATCGAATTTATACATTCCGTCCGGATCATATGGTTTGCAATGTCGGTGAAATTGCTGCCTCTTTGAATCTGAGTACATCTTATTTTCAGCATATCTACAAGCAATTGTTTGGCGTGTCTGTGATGAGCGATATCATTAAGAGTAGAATAGAATATGCCTGCCATTTGCTTTCCAGTAATTCAGATTCGATTACAGAAATAGCATTTCGGTGCGGATATGAAAATAAGGAACATTTCACCAGACAATTTAAAGCAGTGACGGGGTATACGCCAAGACAGTATAGGGAGAAGATATAGTGTTGGAAATCACAAATACAGCTTGATTTTTAAAAGGGATTTTGTATAATTAAAATGTATTTGGTAGATTTTTGGAGAAATGCTTTGAATGCAGAATAGGAGAGTACATGGTAAAATTAATTGCAAGTGATATGGATGGAACCCTCCTTCAGAATGGGGCAAAAACAGTTTCGGAAGAGGCGCTTGATTATATTGAAAAGCTTCAGAAGTATGGTGTATTATTTGTGGCAGCCAGTGGACGGCAATATCCAAATTTGAGAAGGCTTTTTGAAAAAGTGCAGGATGATATAATATATATATGCGAAAATGGGGCATTGGTAAAGTATCATGGAGACACTCTGAGAAAGGAAGCTATGGATCGTCAGCTGGGTATGGAAATTATGAAAGATATCCAGGAAAGAGAAGGTTGTGAAGTGCTTCTGTCCGGAGAGGAAACATCTTATCTGGTTCCAAAGTCGGATGAGTATGTCGATCATATGAAATATTATGTTGGAAACAATGTAACCGTCGTAAAATCTTTTGAAGAAGTGAAAGAAGATTTTCTGAAAATTTCAGTATATGAGAAAAATGGAATTATGGATTCCAGCGACTATTTTTATGATAAATGGGGGGATAAGGTCAAAGCAACTGTTTCCGGAAAGTGTTGGATGGATTTTGTGGCACCGGGTGTGAATAAGGGAAGTGCTTTGGAAATGATTCAGCATAAGTTTGGGATTGATAAAATTGATACGATGTGTTTTGGAGACAGTTACAATGATTTGGAAATGTTTGATAAATCTATGTATAGTTATGCCATGACAAGTGCGAATTCTGAAATTCGGAAAAAAGTCAGGTATGTAACTATGACAGTGGAGAGCATTTTATATGATGTATATCAGGTTTTAAGCAGATAAGGAAGAGGTGTGCAATGCAATACGATCATTTAGTGTTAGAGACTTTTTTAAAAGCACAGACCAAATTGTTTGACGAGCCGGTGGCAGAAACGCCGGAAGAAGCAGAGGAGTTTTTGTCAGACTGTATGGCTCGGGTTTTTTCTAATATAAAAGAAGTGCGAACATATTGGGAAGAAGAAGGAATTGATATTGATAATCTGACAGATGATGATTTAAAAGAAGAACTGGAAGTGTTCCCGATACCGGATGGAAGATATCTGGTAGTAGAGGCATAGGGGGAAAGAAATGAAAAGAAAAATTGTACTTATGCTGGTAGTAGTCCTGTGTATGCTTTGCGGATGCGGAAAGAATGTTAAGATTACAACGGGATTATCCAAGGATGAAATTTTTAAGTTTGCAGATGAAACGGTTCCTTTAAATGAGATGCTTCTGGTTTTAGTCAATGAAAAGAATCAATACGAAGAGTCATTGGGAAGTGATGTGTGGTCAAGAACCTTTGGCGAAAACAGCCTGGAGGAGGAAATCAAAGAAAAAGTCAAAAATCAGATGATTGAATTGACAGCCATTGCTCAAATGGCAGAAGAAAATAATACCCAATTGACAGAAGAGGAAGAAAGTCTTTTGAAACAGGCAGCATCCGAGTATGTGAACAGCTTAGAAGAGGAAGAGAAAAACGCAATCGGTGCGACAGAAGAGACGGTATATGATTTTTATAAAAAAATGTATCTCTCAGATAAATACTATGAATTGAAAACCAGTGAAAATGAGAAGGAAATCAGTGATGAGGAAGCCAAAGTCATTGAGGTAATGTATATTTACTTTAAGACAGGTGAGAAAGATATCTATGGAAATGTGCAGCCATATGAAGAAAGCAAAAAGACAGAGGTTCTCACAACGGCTCAGTCTGTATTGGAACAGGTGCGTCAGGGAGCTGATTTTCAGTCTTTAGCCGGAGAGTATTCGGATGATACGGAATATAGAAGTACATTTGGAAGAGGCGTCATGGAGGAAGAGTTTGAACAGGCGGCATTTTCTTTGTCCAGCGGGGAGACCTCTGAACTGGTTCAGACAGAGAGTGGCTATTACATCATAAAATGTGTCGATGATTATCTGGAAACCAGCACAGAAGAAAATAAACAGAATATGAAAGAAAAATACAAGGCTGAACAATTCAAAGAAATTTATCAGCCATTTTTGGATAAGCAGGAACTGGAGTTTAATCGTAAGGTCTGGGAAGAGATATCCATCCATGATTACGCACAGTGTAAAAGTAAAACGATTTATGACGTTTACAACCAATATGTTTAAACAAAATGAAACGCTTAGGTAGAGGGCAGAAAGACAGGAAAACATGAAAAAAGTAGACATTATTGTACCTTGTTATAACGAAGAAGATATGATTGATTTGTTTTATGAGGAAACATCTAAAATAGTAGGGCAGATATCAGGATATCAGTTTCAATTTATTTTTGTGGATGATGGCAGCAGGGATAAAACATATGAAAAATTGCAGAATCTTGCCGGGAAAAAGGATGATGTAAAGTACATATCTTTTTCGAAGAACTTTGGAAAAGAAGCTGCTATGTATGCGGGTTTATTCCATTCCAGAGGAGACTATGTGATTATTATGGATGCAGATTTACAGCATCCGCCGGCCTTGATTCCACAGATGATTGCCGGTGTGGAGGAAGGATACGACTGTTGTGCGGCACAGAGAACAAGCAGAAAGGGAGAGTCAAAAATCAGAAGTATGTTCTCCCGGATGTTTTATCGGCTGAATAACCGGTTTACGGATGTGGATTTGGTACAGGGAGCGGTGGATTTCAGAATTATGACAAGGCAGATGGTAAATGCTGTGTTATCTCTCTCAGAACGTCAGAGGTTTTCCAAGGGTATTTTTGCCTGGGTCGGTTTTCAAACAAAATGGATTCCTTATGAAAATGTGGAACGGGTAATGGGACAGACAAAATGGAGTTTCAAATCCTTATGTAAATATGCCGTCAGTGGAATTACGTCATTCTCAGTGGCTCCTTTGCGAAGTGCTATTTTTCTTGGAGGGATTATTTCTTTCGTTTCGTTTGTCTATATTATCCTGACGCTCATTCAGACGTTGATTTACGGAATTGATGTCCCGGGGTATGTCACTACACTGTGCGCAGTATTGTTTCTTGGAGGAATTATTGAGTTATCCGTGGGAATTCTGGGAGAATATGTGGCGCAGATTTATGTAGAAATCAAAGGCCGTCCGATTTTTATTTTAAAGAACACCAATCTTAATCTGGCAGAACAGGAGACAAAAGATGAATAAGAAAGAAGGGATTCTGTATCTGATATTTGGAATTCTTACCACAGCCGTGGATTATATGGTAGCCATGTGTTGCTTTGAACTGTTGGGCATGGGAGAATTGATGGCCAATAACATTGCATGGGTTGTATCCGTGATTTTTGCATACATTACAAATAAGATATTTGTATTTCAGTCCAAATCAATGGAAAGAAAAGTATTGATACGGGAAATTTTTTCTTTTTTTTCAGCGAGAGTTCTAACCTTGCTTTTTGCAGATGTGATTATATTTGTGGCTGTCAGACTGCACATAGGATTTTTTTGGGCAAAAATCATCAGCTCTGTGTTTGTGGTAATTGCAAACTATATTCTGAGTAAATTATATATCTTTAAAAAGACGAAGTAGGAGGAACATGAAGTAATGAGTAAGAATGACAAATCCCAGCCATGGGTGAAAAGAAATTGTGTATACATACTGGGATTTCTAATCCCTTTTGTGATTTTGGGATTGATTTTTATTTCCAATGGCATCTTTCCATTCGGAGACAATATATATCTGAGAAGTGATATGTATCATCAATATGCTCCTTTTTATAAAGAGCTTTATAGAAATCTGGTCGAGGGTGGAAGTATGACTTTTTCCTGGGAGATTGGAATGGGTGTAAACTTTTCTGCAATCTACTCCTATTATCTGGCAAGTCCGATT
>CALWLV010000032.1 GCA_944381595.1 uncultured Roseburia sp. | reverse complement strand
GGGAGTAAAAAATGAGGAAAAATCCTTGTGCAGTTCATTATTACAGAGAATTTAATAAAGATGAATGTATTGAAAGTAACATTACTATCTTTTATATAATCAAAGGAGAAGCAAAAATTGCAGTTTCTGAAAAGGTCTATTTTTTGCGTGAAGAGAATTTTTTGACCGTAAATTATAACCACAGCTATACAGTTGAAATGATGAAAGATTCACTGCTTATGAAAATAAATATTGATCAAAAAGTATTCAGTGATTTTTCTGAAAGAAAAAATTTGCTGTTTCAATGTTATGATAATGGACAGCAGAGTTCAAAATATGAAAAATTCCGCTACAGACTGAACGAATTGCTGGGAGAATTTACGATTGAACCTGCTGGGGTGAATTATAGAAAAATGAGTAAACTGTACAATATCTGTGATTATATGACGCGTGCATTTGTTATTTCCAAAACATCTGCCCGGCAGCCAGCTTATGAAGAAAAGACAGACAAGATATTTGAATATATAGAAAAGAATTATCAGAGGAAAATTACTCTGGAGGATGCAGCAGATTATATGTATATGGCTCCGGCTTCTTTTTCCAGATTTTTCAGCAGAGCTGCAGGGATAACTTTTGTAAAATACGTTACGGGTATTCGTCTACAGCATGCACTGACAGATCTGATGTCATCTGATATGTCTATATCAGATATTGCTTATAAGAACGGGTTTGGAAGCGTTTCGCAGTTTAATAAACAATTTAAGCTATTTTACCATATGTCACCTCATGAATATAAAAATAAAGCAGACATTAGCGAAGAGGATGAGGAACAGACTTACGATGATCTTCTTGTTCATGATCTCGAAAAATATCAGAATAAAACAAGACTGGTAGTAGTCAAAGAACAGAAGATCAGAATTCAGGAGGAACAAGTTGACATGATACAGGGAGAAGAGTTTCGTAATCCATGGGGAAACCTTCTTCACTTTGGTTTTGCCTCAAGACTTCTTTCTGCGGCATATCAGAAGCAGATCATATATCTGAAACAGAATCTGGATTTTATCTATGGAGCGTTTAACGGAGTATTTTCTCCCGAATTCGAGTTAAAAGCTGCCCGAGAGGATGAAAAACTGAATTTTGTAAATCTGGACTATGTGCTGGATTTTTTGGTAGAATACAGTATTAAACCGCTTATTATTCTGGATAATCAGGTGTTCTCAATGGTCAAGAACCTGAATGATAAAGATAAGATCCTTTGCCGGGATGTGTTCCCTGATGAGGTACAGTGCTGTAAAGTTCTCGGTGATATGATGGATCATATCATATACCGATATGGAATCAGGGAAGTGTCATCATGGAAATTTGAAATATGGTATGATGCATTTGAGAAAACTATTTTAGGGCTGAGTAAGAATTTCAATATAATCTGGGATCAGATTTATGAAACGATAGCTGGTAAAATACCGGGCATAAAAATAGGGGGATGCAGTCTCGGAACATCTGTAAAGCAGGATATATCAAGGACATTTTATGCCGAGTGGAAGAAAGCAAAGCATCTGCCGGATTTTCTGACTTTAAATGTATTTCCGTATCAGACGGCAGATGATTCCAGCAAAATGAAAGCAGTACGGCTGAAAGTAGAAGAATGCTTTAATATTTATATGCTGAATTTTAAATCTATTCTTTCCGAACTGGGATACCCTCACATCCCTCTTGTTGTATTGGAATGGAATCTGAGTTTTGTACAGAGAAATTATTTTAATGATATGGCAGGAAAGGCTGCCATAATGCTGGCTCAGTTGGTGCAGAATATAAATGAAGCCGATGATGTCGGCTACTGGCCGGCAAGTGATCTCTATGCGGGTGATTACGATGCAAACCTGATTTTAAACGGAGCGTGCGGCATGATCAGTTCGGATGGGATATGCAAGCCTACATTTTATGCCCTGAAATTTGCAAAAGAACTACAGAGCATAATTGTATCACGTGGCGATCATTATATTGTAACTAAAGATGGAAGAGGATATTTTTCGGTTCTTCTCTTCAATAATAAAAAGTTAAGTTATAATTATTATTCCCGGACAGAAGCTTCTGTAGGGATAAATGACAGTGCTTTGATTTTTACAGACAATGATTCTCTTGAAGTCAGGCTGACGATGAGAGGAGTACCGGATAAAAAATATCTTGTCAGAAAGCAGGTCATCGGCCCGGAACAGGGGAGTGTGCTGGATGAATGGATGAAACTGGGAACTGAAATACCGTCAAGCGTAAGTGATGTGGCGTATTTGAAGACAAGGAGCGTACCTCTGCGAAAAAATGAGGAGATGACTGTGGAGAACGGAAGGCTTGTGATCATGGAAACGTTGAAAGCACATGAGATCATGCTCTTACAATTTATCTGATACTATTTCATACAATAGCGTTGATAATTTTACATCTATGTTAAAAAAGGAAAAAGTATAAGCATATTTTTTCCTTTTTTTGATGCCTGATTTTATAAAGACAAGAAATAAGAATAACGGGATAATAAAATTGGAGAATAAAAAATGAAGATACATTAGAATTTAACTAAAGGTTAATAAAAAAGTATGAGAGGAGAAACAAATGAAAACAGAAATCAAATTATCCGTCTTTCAAAAAATCGGCTATGGACTGGGCGAAGCAGGAAGCACCCTTTCATGGACGCTGGTCAGTTCTTATTTAACTGTCTTTTATTCAGATGTTGTAGGTCTTGCCCCGGCAATTATCTCAGTTATTATGCTGGTTGCGCGTATCTGGCAGGCTGTCTGCGATCCGCTGTTCGGCGGCATTGCAGAAAATACAAAGAGCAGATGGGGACGTTACCGTCCTTATATCCTCTTCGGGGCACCGCTGCTGGCTCTCTTCAACTGTCTGACATTTTTAAATCTGGATATATCGAACGGTGCAAAAACATTCTGGTGTGTTATTACATATATTGCTTGCTGTACTGCGTATTCCTTTGCAAACGGGGCAGTCACCTGCGTAGTGAATTCCATCACTTCAATCAATGCAGAGCGTGTTTCTGCAAATGCATACAAGGGTGCGATCGGAAGCATCTTCAGTATGATCGTGAGCGCAGTAACTATGCCGATGCTTTTATACTTCGGAGGCGGGAATACGAATTCTTCGACAGGTTACTTTTTAACAGCACTTGTTTTTTCTATTGCATCTCTGCCATGCTTCTTCCTGTGCTTTAAAGCAACGAGAGAAGTAATTGCAGGAGGGACAAAGGAAACAGGTGAAAAAAAGGAAAATCCCGTTGTCATGATTTTGCGTTCTTTCCAGAATGCTTTTAAAGACTGGAACGTGGCATGGCTGATGGTTGCCATGATCTTATATCTTACAGGCATATTCGGCAGGATCGGAGTAATGGCATATTATTTCATCTATGTGCTCGGTGACCCTATGGGGATGGCTTCGTTTGGAACTGCAATGACATTTGGAATGTTCGTGGTAAATCTGTATGCGCCGACTCTGCTGAATCATATTGACAAAAAATATGTGGGTGTTCTGGCGTGTGTCCTTCAGGCAGCCTGCTGTATCGCTTTCTATTTTATGGGTGAGGCCGGAGTCAGCAGTATGATCGTTGCGGTTGTAGGATTTATCTATGGAGCTACCAATCTTGTAACATTAACTTCAGTATCGTTATGCGGGGAGCTGATTGATGATAACTGGATCAGGACAGGAAAACGTTCCGATGGTGTCATTGCAACAG
>CALWLV010000031.1 GCA_944381595.1 uncultured Roseburia sp. | reverse complement strand
TGACGATAAGCGCAAGGTGGTTGATATTCTCATATCACAAATTGACGCTACCAGTGAGAGTGTTACAATCCATTGGAAGATCTAAAACCTTTTCACTTGGCATTATGCCTTTGTAAAAAATAGTTTGATATCGTTAAGTGTTCTGAATTCAAAAATATTTTCCTTAGTGTATTGTTCAAGCAGAAAACCTGTTAACTCGTTATATCCCTGAACAGCAAGCCGTCTGATTCGATCTAAGATTGATTCGATAGATTTTTGTACATCAGACATACCAAATCGTATAAGTAATTCGGTATTGTCCGCGTTTCCGAACCTTAGATTAGAGAAATCGTTTTCTATTCTCCTGTATGTTGGTAGATAAATTACATTTTCTCGAATATTTTCACTAATAGCCTTAGCTAATGCTCGAACTTTTTCGCTATTTCCCTTGACATGAGATTTTTTAAAGTCTAGTTGGGTTGATAGATAATGGTAAAGCTGATTTTTTACTATGTGAGAAGGAATTCCCTGTTCTGCCGAAATTTTTCGAGATAAAGAAGAAAAAGTATCTTCATCTAGGTTCCACAGGATATCGGATGAGATATTTGATTCTTTCAAGAAAACATCAAACATTTCATCATTATACATGGAAAACCGATCAGTGCGATTTCTGTTATATGAAACCACATCTGCTTTAGTAATAACGTGAACTTTATCATTTTTTGAAAAAGCTATTTCAATACTATGAAATTCGAGACTAGCTAACTGAGAAAAATTTTTGCTCAATACAAAATATAGGCAATTTAAAATTGTTGTTTTACCTAGTCCGTTCTCTCCAATGTAAATATTTACAGCTTTATCGAACGAAAGATATACATTGTATCGGCCAAATAATCCGTTGATTTTAAAATACTTTAATTTTGTTGGGTTCATATGATTAATCACCCTATTATAATTATATTCATACATAATTATATCCACCTCGTATTTTGCTTATTCATAAATTTGGAAATACACTTCCCATTATTGCTATTAACTATAATTGTCATTATAATCAAATAGTAAGGCCCGCTGCCAAGTGTTTTTCCTATTGTATCAAAGAAATGCTTTTATGACAAATTTTGCACAAATAATTTTTGTCGTGTAAAAATTATGGCCTTATGGGCACCGATAGAAACATCGGTCCATGAGGCCATATCCGGATCCGCCCTCTGGCGGCACGTTAGCAATGCGGCGTACTTTTGTCCACTGTATGTTGCCTTGCTTTTTTCACCGTGGTATGTGTGGTACCACACCACTGTTTAACCCCGTTTACCGGGACAAGCTGGCCGCCGGGATTGCCAAAGGTATCTTGGCTTACCTGGGCATGGACGCCGTGGAGCAGCTGGAGAGCGGGGAACCGGATCAGCCGTCCCCCTAGGCCAAAGAGGCGTGGGAGGAGGCTGTGGCTGCTGCTGGAGTAGGGGGCTGGTTGGGCTGGGTTGTGGTGGCATGGATCGGCTGTATGCTCATGGACTACACCACCGGCTCCGCCGCCGCTCTGGAACAGAACTTGGAGCAGAAGGTGGAAGATATCGGGTACAGGATTGTCGGGAAAGAGGAGCCCCCTTCCGGTTTCCCGGAGAGGGGCGTGCTTGCGAGGCAGTATTGGTTCGCGGGGTGAAGAAGTAAAAATATCCTTAAAAGAGACCACACTTCAGTGCACAGAAGTTTCTAGAACTTTTCTGCTTGCTCACCCGCTGATGTAAATGCCTTATCACTAAACCATTTTAGTGCACAATGTTTATCCACCATTTCTAAGATGTTTGCTACTAACTTTTTTGATGTGTGGTAATCAGTTGTCGAAATTCTGCGGGTTATCAACAAATTTGGAAGACTCTTTTTTATAGATTCAGATACAGATTTGGCCTCAGAAATGAAATCATTTATTTGGGAAATTGCTGTGCTAATTTGTATTTTTTCTTTAATATCAGATCCCTGAATGCCCATATTCTTACAATAGCGATTAAATGAGGTTTTTAAAAAGTAGGCATCAATAAGGAAGTCCAGAATAAATGTTAATACGTTTATCATTGCACTTGGTTCAAAGGAACCTTCTTCTACTTTAATAACAGCTTTTGAATTGATAGATATTTTTTCGCTAAGCGAAGAAGTGTGCGCTGCGAGAAGATTGATATATGCGAGTTCTTTGGAACTATCAAAGCTAATTGATTCTTTTGTTAACTTTCTCCTCTTTAGATGATAATCGTCTGGATTAATCACTAACTGATAGCAATCAATTCTTTTTTCTTGGCAAACATCCCAAAGCAACTGTTTACACATATCATCTATATTTAATCCCATAGTAACAGATTTGATAAATGGAACATCAATAAACATCGGTGTAAATGGTTGCTTGCTTGGATTAATTATGCGCCACTCCTTTTCGTAGTCCCAACATTTGTTTTTTGTAAGTAGATATGAAAGAATAGCATCCATGTCCACTTTATCGGTTTTCAATTTGCCATTTTCATCTTCCTCAAGTTTATTAATTCCTATATCTTTAAGAGTTAATGTCGGACGATCATTCATATACTTCACTGGATACATAAAACCTATAAACTCATTCATCTTTTCAAAATCATATTCTACACAGATACCTGAATAAGAGTTTGCATAATGTGCCCACATAAGTTGATTATTCCATCCGCTCGCACTAAAGCAAGTCACTGTTAATTTAGATAAAAAATCTTTGATAGAAGAAAGATATATCTTATCTCTAACTTCTATTGCTTTTTTTTCCAAATCAGTTAAGAAATTCTCGAGGTTTAGCATATTAATTATTGTCTTTTCCTCAATCTTTACATCTTTATACTCTTTGATAATCATTGAAAAAACAAAAAATGATTGCTTATTAAAGTGCTTTTTAACATCAGATGGACAGCTTTTATATAACTTATCAACATTTCTCGCAACAAATTGCGGCAAGTTATCAGGAGAAACATGTGAAATTACGCTCTGCGTAAATATATATTTTTTTAATTTATTTAGTGCATCAATAAATTCAAGAATCCTTCCACCAATCCTATATTTCAGAATAACCTTTAAGATCAATATAATATTTTGATCCAAAGATAAGTTAGCTTTGGAAAGGACTAAATCAACACATTCATCATAAATTTTTTCTGCAGAAAAACCAATCATTGAATCAAATGGATCGTTCATTTGTAACGGGGTACGTGCATAGACCTGTCCATGCCGAATATTCTCTATATCGTATATGGTTTCAGCATCTCTCCTACATGCTCTATATTGATAAAAAAGATTTCCAGATTTATTAATATTAGCTTTCATTTTTTCAAAAGAAAGCTCCTTTTGCTTAATCATATATTTTCCCCCTTAAAAATATATGGTTGTAGTTACCACTTTAATTTAATAAAATTTTTTAACATTCTATTAGTTCTGTTACTGGAAATCTACATTAGCCGAGCAGTATATTCAATATGATTTGATCTTTATGATCCCATACAGCCCTGGCAATAGTCTATTACCAGAAGAGGATATACCCCTGCTATCGGTAACAAAACAGATCACCTGTCAAGTATATTCTTCCTTTTATCAAAGATTTATGTCAATTTCTGTATTCTTATTTTGAATACAACTAGGTATTGTTTGAAACACGACAATAATAAACAGGGGTTAGTTTTTGATTTCTGAAAGATGATTGTGACTTTAGATTAAAGTGTAAACAGGCGGAGTTTTCAGTATCTACACTTGTATCTTTTTCTTCCTCTGTTTATGGCCAATTCTCACTCTGATTATCCACATAATTCCATTCAAAGAAAAACAAAAAATCCTTGAAACCATTGAGATTTCAAGGATTTTCTGTGGTGACCCGTCGGGGATTCGAACCCCGGACCCACTGCTTAAAAGGCAGTTGCTCTGCCGACTGAGCTAACGAGTCACATGGCTGGGATGGCTGGGCTCGAACCAGCGAATGCGGGAGTCAAAGTCC
>CALWLV010000030.1 GCA_944381595.1 uncultured Roseburia sp. | reverse complement strand
TTGTTGGACAGCTTAATTTTACATCAAAAAGGAACAGGATTCCTTATATTTTTGGCATTTATTGAAAGTTGTGGATAACAGGATACAGCAGATTTGCCTGGTGGGGATAATTCTGCGGAAACTCAAGGATATGTTGGTTTTCTTGTTCAATATTACAAGACAACCATTCTAAATTATTGTAAAACAAGAACTTTTTAAACAAATTGTAGTTCTATTCTTAAAAATTCATAACACGACAATTTGCAAATATATTTTCATTTACACGTTACAAGAAAGAAGGCATGTGTTACATGCCTTCTTTCTTTATCATATTCAATAATAATTTTAAGATATTTTATTAATTTTTCTTTTTCTTGGTTGCTACTACAACGCCAACAACAATTGCAATTACCAGCACTACTGCCACTACAACAATAATAATTGTTGTGCTGTTAGAAGTATCTTCTGTGTTGTCTGTAGTTGTGGAAAGTCCCTTGTTTGGATCTAAGTTTGGCTTTAATGTTACTTTCTCTGGTGTAGTTACCTCTTCTACTTCACCGGCTTCGCCATACTTAGCGGAATACAATACCATAGAACCATGGTCTACACCTAACTGAATATATAATGTTCCTGTTGGAGCAGTTTCAAACACACCTGTAATTGTCTGTGTATATTCCTGTCCATCTGCACCTGTTGCCTTAGAATCAAATACAACCTGATTCTCTGCTCTGGTAACAACTAATTCTACCTTAGCATCTGCCATAGCTGTTCCATATACTGCTGCATCTTCCCAGTTCTTTTCAACTGCAAATGTATTGTTTGTATTCTTTTGCCAGTCACATCCATCAGGTGCAAACCATGCAGTACCACCCTGTGTAATGGTGAAATAGCTTGTATTATCTGTAATCTCTGCAACCCATCCGAATACAGCATTGGATGTATCTGCACTCTTAGAATCAAAAGTAAATGTAATGCTCTGTCCATCTTCAATCGCGAACTGTCCATTAATATTGGAAGCCCAACCTGTGGTGTTTTCACCAGCCTGACCTGCTGTACCATAATCCATATCTGATGTAATAGGGTCAGCCATTGCTGTCATACCCATGCTAAGTGCCATAACTGTTGCACTTACTGTTGCTAAAAATTTCTTATTCATGTTCAAATGAACCTCCCTTTCACTTATTATTGAAGTATGATAAATTTATGCAACCTTTCATAAATTTGAATCTATTCTATCATATTTTTTATACAACGTCAACAATAGTTATTTAAAAAATGCCGCAAACACTTTTCCTGGTTTTACGGCATTTTTCTTATTATTTTTTCTTGTTAACACGAACGACTATTTTTCAGTTATGCATTGAATTTCTTTCTGGATACAACTACCCCTGCACATGCCATAACTGCCACAACACCCAATACCGCAACTGCTGATGACTCACCTGTCTTTGGAGAATCTGTCTTTGATGTTGTTGTTTCTTCCATCTTTGATGTTGTTGTTTCTTCCACTGCAGCAACCTTTTCAGAAATTACATATGTACTGAAATGATCGGTTTCAAAAGAAACTTTTCCATCTTTTACAGTAGTCTTTAATTCTGTAGCAGTTCCATCCTCTTCCATACGAAGCACAACCAGATTTTCCGGTGCGGCATTTTTCAATGATGTCGGAACATTAACTGTTACAACTACAGTTCCATTTGGCTGCGTTTTTGCAGCATTCACAAGCATATTAACGTCAAGAACTACATAATTGTCTTTAATCCGGGCATTCGTTAATGCCTTGTTAAGATTACTGATTGCATTTTTCACTGTATCAAGAATCTTAGAATCGGTAACTTTCGCAACTTCAATATAGGCACCTTCCGGTCCATTTGTCACTGTTGCATCAAATTCTTCTTCATCTGTTACCGCTGTTGTTGTTTCTTCACCTGTTACATTTCCTATTGTTGTTTCTTCATCTGTTGTCGGATCTTCTCCACCTGCACCAGATGTATATGTGGTGAATGTAATATCTGTTAAGTTTACTTTCTCACCTGTAAGATGAATGTTAAGAGTTTCTGCAAGATTTGGAATTTCAGGAGTTACACCTACGAAATGATAATCCGTTCCACCTGCATTGATGTCATATGTAAATGTAAGAACATTTCCACTTCTCTTTACATTTACAGTCACATCAGCATCTGCCATTCCTGCTGCCCACACTGCCCAATCTGCCGGCTGACCAGTCCATACTGTTGTGCCATCCAATACACTCTGGTAATCACCTGAACCCCAGCCAAAAGCATCTGCTCTCATGGTAACGTAATTAGCACCTTCATACAATTCCACTACAAAGTTATTCCAGTTTGCACTTGTATCATGGGATGCATTATGAAATGTGTAAGTTACATCAAAATCACCAGTAACAACTTTATTCTCCGTACATGCTGTTCCAATTCCACCTGGAATATCAAGATCTCCGATTATTGAGGTTTCTTCTTCTGCTCCTGTTGTCGGTTCTTCCCCACCTGTTCCCGTTGTTGGGTCTTCTCCACCTGCATCAGAAGTATTTACTGTAAATTTAACATTTGTCAATTTTACTTTCTCACCTGTAAGATGAATGTTAAGAGTTTCTGCAAGATTTGTAATTTCAGGTGTTACACCTACGAAATGATAATCCGTTCCACCTGCATTGATATCATATGTAAATGTAAGAACATTTCCACTTCTCTTTACATTTACAGTCACATCAGCGTCTGCCATTCCTGCTGCCCATACTGCCCAATCTTCCGGCTGACCAGTCCATGTTGTTGCGCCATCCAATACACTCTGATAATCACCAGCACCCCAGCCAAAAGCATCTGCTCTCATAGTAATAAAATTAGCACCGTTATATAATTCCACCGCAAAGTTATTCCAGTTTGCACTTGTATCATAGGATGCATTATGGAATGTGTAAGTCACATCAAAATCACCGGTAACAACCTCATCACCTGTATTTCCCGAGCCCAATCCGCCTGTAATATCGACATCTGCTGTCGCTGCACTGGCAGTCATGACTGTTGACAATGCCATTGTCGCAGCCATAGCTACTGCAAAAAATTTCTTCTTCATATAAAATCCTCCTTAAATCATATGTTTTTTTGTAAAAAAAGAGAAGTGTCAAATAAACACTTCTCTTAAATTTCAAGTATCTGTAGTTATCAAATATAATTATTCTGTAACTTTCTTTCTTGATACTACTACACCAGCACAAGCAATTACTGCTACAGCGCCTAATGCTGCGATAGGAGCTACATCACCAGTCTGTGGTGTTCCCTTACCAGCTGTTGCTGCTGTTGTTGTTTTTTCTCCACCAGCTGTTGCTGCTGTTGTCTGGTTTTCTCCACCAGCTGTTGCTGCTGTTGTTGGGTTTTCTCCAGCTGCACCAGGAGTATTTACTGTATATTTAACATTTGTTAAGTTTACCTTCTCACCTGTAAGATGAATGTTAAGAGTTTCTGCAAGATTTGGAATTTCAGGAGTTACACCTACGAACTGATAATCTGTTCCACCTGCTTTAATATCATATGTAAATGTAAGAACATTTCCACTTCTCTTTACATTTACAGTTACATCAGCATCTGCCATTCCTGCTGCCCATGATGCCCAATCTTCCGGCTGACCAGTCCATGTTGTTGCTTTATCCAATACAGTCGTGTAATCACCTGCACCCCAACCAAAAGCATCTGCTCTCATAGTAACGAAATTAGTACCTTCATACAATTCCACTACAAAGTTATTCCAGTTTGCACTTGTATCATGGGATGCATTATGGAATGTATAAGTTACATCAAAATCACCAGTAACAACTTCATCACCAGTATTTCCTGTTCCAATTCCACCTGGAATATCAACATCTGCTGTTGCAGCGCTTGCAGTCATAACTGTTGATAATGCCATTGTTGTAGCCAAAGCTACTGCGAAAAATTTCTTCTTCATAATAAAATATACCTCCGTTTTAAATATTTGTTGTCCTTCGTGACAACTATTATTTTCTACAAGACATATCATAACTCCTAAACTGTTTTTTGTCAACTGTTTTATTCACATTTATTTCATATCTCATCCATTTTTTCTTTTTTATTTTGTTGATTTTGTACAAATTCCGCATATATCAGCTTTTTTCTTACCATAATCCCCATTCAATCTCGTATCCCGGAATGTTTTTTTACACGATTTGTTCATATTTTAAAAGAGACTCACCTTATTGCGAGCCTCTGCCTGTAACCATCACACCTATGGTTTTAAACAAAATCTTAATATCCAATCCCAGATTCCATTGGGATATATATTTTGTATCCAGTGCTACCACTTCATCAAAATCGGTAATACTGCTCCGGCCACTTACCTGCCACATACCGGTCAGTCCCGGTTTGATTGCCATTCTTCTGCGATGGTATTTGTTATAC
This sequence comes from uncultured Roseburia sp., assembly GCA_944381595.1. Classification (GTDB taxonomy): domain Bacteria; phylum Bacillota; class Clostridia; order Lachnospirales; family Lachnospiraceae; genus CAG-303. The sequence continues at coordinate 22,577 of CALWLV010000030.1, read as the reverse complement.
TTTTCCCACTCATCCACCGTAGGAGGTCTGGTCCCCACCAAACTCATGTCACCTTTTAACACATTAAAAAACTGTGGGAATTCATCAAGGGATGTTTTGCGGATAAAATTCCCGATTCCTTTGATAATTCTGGGATCATGATCCATCTTAAACATCATCCCATCCTTCACTTTGTTCTGCTTCATCAACTCTTTCTTTCGCTCCTCCGCATCCATGTACATACTGCGAAATTTATAAATCCGGAATTTTCTTCCATTTTTTCCCACTCTAATCTGAGAAAAGAAAATCGGTCCCGGTGACGCGATGTATATGGCAGGAGCAAGAAAGACAAACAAAATAGCAGTAATCAGACATCCAATCAGACCGCCGCAGATATCCATAAAGCGTTTGCAAAACATCTGTCTGTTACTTGCAGACGCCAGATAGCTGGTTACAACGGTATATCCTGCAATATTTTCAATCTGTTTCTTTCCACTGTCCTTTCCTGTTTCCAAAAGCGCCACATGAATGGTAATTCCCATTTCACGGCAATCCTGCAGTATGGGATTCACAACATCCTCATTATTATTGTAACAGGTAATCACCTCATCTACCCAGTTCTGACACAAATAAGCCGACGCATCCTTCCCAGATGCCACTACCGGAATATTTTCAATCATCTCACCCTTCCGATTTTCATCCAAAAGAATGACTCCGGCTATTTTTTTATCTTCATAATTATAATTACTAATCCGCTTCACAAATTTTTCTGCCAGGGCACTGTCAACCAGAATCACCATGGCTTTTCTTCCTTTTCCAGCATCTTTTGCCCTGCGAAATAACGCTCTCTTCCTGAGCAATCTCACCAAATAGCAGAAGATAATGGATAATTCCCACATCAGCACAACTACAATTCTGGAATACTGCTGACCTGACCTGGTCAGGAAATTAAACAAAATAAAGCCAATAATCGTCAATGACACATGATACAATGTCTCTTTGAATTCCTTAAAATAGCCCCTCCTTAATATCCCGTCATAACTTTGCATAAAAAATACTACCACAATATCCATGATAGTAATGATAATTGCCATTTGCTGATAAACATCCTCAAACAAAGGAAAAGAAAAGCCATTCCGAAACATATAGGCAACCAATAACGTTGCCTGCATGCAAATAATATCCAAAATTATAAAATCTAAATGTTTTAACCAACTACTGGAATCTTTTTGATACATCTTTCCTACCCCTCTTTTTTCTATTACTAATTCTAATATAGCCACAATTATATGTCAATACCTATTTCCTCAGGATACGACAAAAAAAGAAGAAATAAACATCCAATACTGACATTTATTTCTTCCTTATTATAATATTAATTGATATTCGTGTATCCCATCAGACTGATATCTACTGCTTTTGCAGCTTCTCTTCCTTCTTTAATGGCCCATACAACCAATGACTGTCCCCGATGCATATCACCCGCCACAAACACATTCTTTACATTTGTCTCATATGTATTTGCCTCTGTCTTTACGTTGTCACGTTCATTGGTTTGTACTTTAAATGCCTTTGTCACATAAGTCTGACTGCCCAGAAATCCGGCTGCAATTAAAACCATATCGCAATCCACTGTATATTCACTGCCTTCCACTTCTGCCATTCTCATTCTTCCAGTGGTTTCATCCTTCTTTGGCTCTAACTTTACCAATTTGACTTTGCAAAGATTTCCCTTTTTATCAGCAATAAATTCTTTCACCGTAGTCTGGTAAATTCTTGGATCCTGACCAAATTTTGCAATTGCTTCTTCCTGACCATAGTCTGTTTTCAAGACTCTCGGCCACTGTGGCCATGGATTATTGTCCTCTCTGGTTTCCGGAAGTTTCGGCATCATTTCTACCTGGATAACACTTGCGCAACCATGGCGAATGGATGTTCCCACGCAATCATTTCCAGTATCACCACCACCGATGACCATCACTTTCTTTCCCTTTGCAGAAATAAAAGTACCATCTTTTAACCCATGGTCCAGCAGTGCCTTTGTGGTGGATTTTAAGAAATCCACAGCAAAATAGATTCCTTTTGCCTCTCTTCCCGGAACTTTGATATCTCTTGGATTGGATGCTCCGCAGGCAAGGATTACTCTGTCATAATTCTTCAGAATATCTGCCGCCTTCACATCTTCACCCACATTGGCATTGACAACAAATTCCACGCCTTCTTCTTTCATGATATGAATTTTCCGGTCAATGACCCATTTCTCCAATTTCATATTTGGAATGCCATACATCAAAAGACCGCCCAGTCTGTCTGACCGCTCATAAACTGTCACACTGTGTCCCCTGCGGTTTAATGTATCTGCCGCAGCCAGTCCGGATGGTCCGGAACCGATAATGGCAATTTTTTTCCCGGTACGGACTTTCGGAACTCTTGCCTTTGCATATCCCATTTCATATGCATATTCAATGATGCCATGCTCATTTTCCTTTGTTGTAACAGCATCCCCATTCAATCCACAAGTGCAGGCCGCTTCGCAAAGGGCAGGACATACTCTGGATGTGAATTCCGGAAAATTATTGGTCTTCTTTAATCTGTCATAAGCCTCTTCCCAATTTCCATGATAAATCAAATCGTTCCACTCCGGCACCAGATTATTTAACGGACATCCGGACGCCCCGCCAGGCAGCATCATACCTGCCTGACAGAATGGTACTCCGCATTCCATGCATCTTGCAGCCTGAGTCTGCTGTTCTTCCATGGACAAAGGAGTATGAAATTCATTAAAATTTTTGATTCTTTCCAATGGCGGAACAGCCACACTTGTTTCACGCTGATACTCTAAAAATCCAGTTGGTTTTCCCATGACGTTTCCTCCTTATTTTGCAATCGCATAGAATGCTTCGATTTTTGCCTGTTCACTGCTCAGACCTTTTTCTTCCATCTGAACAATCTTCTTTAACATCGTTGCATAGTCATATGACATAATCTTCTTAAATTTCGGCAGATATTCTCCAAAATGATCAAGAACTTCCTTACCTCTGGCAGAATTGGTATACGACACATGTTCCTGAATCATGTTCTTTAATTCCAAAACATCGTACTTATCGGTCACTTCCCGCATAAATACCAATTCTTTGTTCACTTTTGTATACAAGTTACTGTCTTCATCCAGCACATAAGCAATACCACCGCTCATACCGGCTGCAAAATTCTTGCCTACCGTTCCAAGAATCACCACGCATCCACCGGTCATATACTCACATCCGTGTTCGCCCACACCTTCTACAACAGCGGTGGCTCCTGAATTACGCACACAAAAACGTTCTCCTGCCACACCATTGATAAATGCCTTACCGCTGGTAGCACCATATAAAGCCACATTTCCTATGATAATATTTTCACTTTCTTTGAACGTGGAACCATTTGGCGGGTATACAATCAATTTACCACCGGACAAACCTTTTCCAAAGTAATCGTTGCTGTCTCCAACAAGTTCCAGCGTCAGCCCCCTTGGAATAAATGCTCCAAAACTTTGTCCTCCTGCACCGTGGCACTTAATAAAGAATGTATCTTCCTCCAGTCCCTCCGGATATTTCTTTGTAATCTCAGAACCAAAAATAGTGCCAAATGACCGGTCAATATTGGTTACATCCACCTCAATACTTCTCTTCTGCCCCTCTTCCAATGCCCTGGCAAATTTCTTTACCAACACTTTCTCATCCAATGTTTTTTCTAATTCAAAGTTATACAGATTCTTTTCATGATATCTGATTTTTTCTTTACAGAAATCTGTGTTTAAGATGCAGGATAAATCCACTTTAGCCGCACGACCGCTAATGTTTTCTCTTCGTTTCAGGAAATCTGCACGGCCCACCAGTTCATCCAGCGTCTTTACTCCCAGTTTCGCCATGTACTCTCTCACTTCTTCTGCAATGAATTTCATGAAGTTGATGACATATTCCGGTTTTCCTTTGAAATTTTTTCTCAGTTCCGGATTCTGGGTAGCCACTCCCACCGGACAGGTATCCAGATTACATACTCTCATCATGACGCATCCCATCGTTACCAAAGGAGCAGTTGCAAAACCAAATTCCTCTGCACCAAGCATTGCCGCAATCACAACATCACGTCCGGTCATAAGTTTTCCATCTGTTTCCAGCACTACTTTATTTCTCAAATCATTCATAATCAAAGTCTGATGTGCTTCAGCAAGTCCCAATTCCCAAGGAAGACCTGCATTGTAGATAGAATTTCTAGGAGCTGCGCCTGTGCCTCCGTCGTATCCGGATATCAAAATCACCTGTGCTCCCGCCTTTGCAACGCCCGCCGCAACCGTTCCTACTCCTGCTTCTGATACCAGTTTTACAGAAATTCTCGCACTTGTATTTGCATTCTTTAAATCATAAATCAACTGTGCCAAATCCTCGATGGAATAAATATCATGATGTGGCGGAGGGGAAATCAGACTCACCCCAGGGGTGGAATGTCTGGTCTTTGCAATCCACGGATATACCTTCTTACCCGGCAGATGTCCTCCTTCACCCGGTTTTGCACCCTGTGCCATCTTAATCTGAATTTCATTGGCACTGACCAGATATCTGGAGGTGACACCAAATCGTCCGGATGCCACCTGTTTGATGGCAGAACATTTATTGAATCCATCCGGTCCTACGGTCAATCTTTCCAGATCTTCTCCGCCTTCCCCGCTATTGGAGCGGCCATGAATCATGTTCATGGCAATGGCCAGTGTTTCATGAGCTTCTTTTGAGATAGAACCATAAGACATAGCTCCTGTCTTAAATCGTTTTACGATGGAATCCACGCTCTCAACCTGATCAAGAGGAATTGCTTTCTTTGGATAATTGAAATCCATTAAGCCTCTCAGACTTAAATTTTCTTCCTCTTTGTCTACCTCTTTTGTATATTCTTTAAACAGGTTGTAGTCTCCTGTTCTGGTTGATTCCTGTAACAAATGTATGGTCTTCGGATTATACAGATGCTCCGTCTTACCACTGCGGAATTTGTGAGTTCCTTCGCTTTCCAGGGTATAATCCATACCAAGATCCAGAGGATCAAATGCTTTGGAATGAAGCTGATTCACATCACTTTCAATATCCTTCAGGGAGATTCCTCCCACTCTGCTGACTGTATTGGTAAAATATGTGTCGATGACTTCTTTATCAATTCCGATTGCCTCAAAAATCTGAGAGCCCTGATAGGACTGAATGGTGGAAATACCCATCTTGGAAGCAATTTTCACAATACCATGTAAAACTGCTGAATTATAATCGTTGACTGCCGCATAATAATCTTTGTCCAAAAGTCTTTCATCAATCAGTTCTTTGATGGAATCCAAGGCAAGATATGGATTGATTGCACAAGCACCATATCCCAGCAGAGTTGCAAAGTGATGTACTTCTCTCGGCTCACCGCTTTCCAAAATAATGGCAAGGGAAGTTCTCTTCTTGGTCACAACCAGATGCTGATGCAATGCAGATACTGCCAGCAGCGAAGGAATGGCAACATGATTCTCATCCACACCACGGTCGGAAAGAATCAGAATATTTGCCCCATCTTTATGGGCTCTGTCCGCCTCTAAGAATACATGATCAATGGCTTTCTTTAATGAAGTGTTCTTGTAGTAAATGATTGGAATCACAACTACTTTAAAGCCTTCCACCTTCATATTTTTAATCTTTAACAAATCCGTATTGGTAAGAATTGGATTGTTGACACGCAATACTTTACAGTTTTCCGGAGATTCCTCCAGTATATTACCTTCGGAACCAACATAGATAGTTGTGGAAGTAACCACCTCTTCACGAATCGCATCAATAGGCGGATTGGTAACCTGAGCAAACAGCTGTTTAAAATAATGAAACAATGGCTGATTTCTCTTAGAAAGCACTGCCAACGGTGTATCATTTCCCATGGCAGAAATTTGTTCTGACCCATTCAATGCCATTGGAAGAATTCCTGTCTTAATATCTTCATAGGTATACCCAAATGCCCTCTGTAATTTCTGTCTCTCTTCCTTGCTGTATTCTTCCACACGTTTATTTGGAATCTTTAAATCCTGTAATTTTACGATATTGGCATCCAACCATTCACCATATGGCTGCCTGGTAGCATAGTTTTCTTTTAACTCTTCATCATCTACCACTCTTCCCTGAACAGTATCTACCAGAAGCATCTTGCCGGGACGAAGTCTTTCTTTCACCACAACCTTTGCCGGGTCAATATCCAGTACCCCAACTTCCGAAGAAAGAATCAGTTTATCATCTGTGGTAATCATATAACGGGATGGTCTTAAACCATTTCGATCCAATACAGCTCCCATCACATCTCCATCGGAGAAGAGAATGGATGCAGGTCCATCCCACGGTTCCATCATAGTTGCATAATATTGATAGAAATCTCTCTTGGCCTGGCTGATATTGGAATTGTTATCCCACGGTTCCGGAATGGCAATCATCACTGCCAACGGCAGATCCATACCACTCATAACCATGAACTCCAGCATATTATCCAACTGTGCAGAATCCGAACCCTCTGTATTGATTACTGGTATTACCTTATTGATTTCATCCGCAAGACAAGAGGTATGCATCGTCTCTTCTCTCGCCATCATTTTATCTACATTTCCGCGGATGGTATTTATCTCGCCATTATGCACCAATAATCTGTTTGGATGGGCTCTCATCCAGCTTGGATTTGTATTGGTACTAAATCTGGAATGAACGATTGCGATTGCTGACTCATAATCCGGATCCTGCAAATCATCAAAGAAGGTTCTGAGCTGTCCTACCAGAAACATTCCCTTATACACAATGGTTCTGCTGGATAATGACACCACATAAGTATCTTCATTGCTCTGTTCGAACACTCTTCTTGCCACATAAAGCTTACGATCAAAATCAATGCCCTGTTTTACCTTTGCAGGTTTTCGAATAAATGCCTGTATAATACATGGCATAACTTCTACCGCCTTGTGACCTAATACATTGGGATTGGTCGGAACCTGTCTCCACCCAAGGAATTCCAGACCTTCCTTCTTTACAATGATTTCAAACATTTTCATGGCTTGTTTTCTCTGCAATTCGTCCTGTGGAAAGAAAAACATACCAACACCATATTCCCTCTCATTTCCAATCGGAATGCCCAAAGGTTCTGTAACCTTTTTAAAAAACTTATGGGAAATCTGAAGTAAAATACCAACACCATCACCGGTTTTTCCTTCTGCATCCTTACCAGCTCTATGTTCCAGATGTTCTACAATACCAAGAGCACCTTCCACAGTTTCATGGTCTTTATTTCCTTTGATATTCACAACCGCGCCTATGCCACAGTTATCATGTTCAAATCTCGGATCATATAATCCCTTTTTCACCAACTGCATATGTTCCTTCCTCCTATTTTGTTTCCATCCATATCATCCATACTGTTATATGTCTGTGTGTCACGGACGTTTGTCTTTTTATTTTGCACTCCTATAATATACAACGACTTTTCTTATTTGTAAATAAAAAATTTTTATCGAATTGTCTGATTATTTGTATATTTTAAATATTTTATATTTTTGTCAGACAAATAAAAGAAAAAACCACGAGTTTTTTCTTTGAACTCATGGTTTTACAAACAATTTATCGTGATTTTTTTAAGAAAAAAATTCCCGCCGGAAGCAAAAGAAGACTCACCACCTGTGAAGTGGAAATGGATATTCCAGCCAGTTCTATGACGCCTCGAATTTCATCCCCTCTCATCATCTCCAAAAAGAATCTCATCACCGGGTATGCAATCAGATATATGCCCATCAATCTGCCGGAAGGCGGATTTTTCCTACTATACCAAAACAATACACCGAATAGAATAAAATTGCCCATACTCTCTGTCAGCTGAACCGGAAATCGGCTGACTGCCTCAATCCCCGGCTCATATGGATTGGGCGGAAATTTCACTGCAAAGGGCCCATGATATTCTTTTCCATAACAGCAGCCTGCCAGGAAACATCCAACCCGTCCAAACCCATGAAACAACGGCACGATGACCGCAAGTATGTCTGTCAGAGTCAACAGGGGAAGTTTTCTCCATTTCCCATAGAGCAGAACTCCCGCAATCAGTCCCAGCAGTCCTCCGTAAAATACATAACCGGAAAAAATGACGGATAATGGCTGCTCATCTAATTTTCCCAAAAAAGGAATGGCATAGAAAAGCTTTGCACCCACCATCAGTCCAATTCCTCCATAGCCCGCGGCAGATACCACATCATAGGTCATGATACCATAACGTTTGGCCAGCCGGAATGCAATAAATAATGCCAAAATCACACCCAACGTTGCCATCAGGGCATAGGAGGGAATTGGGATACCAAATATTTCAATATACCGTAACATGATTTCCTCCTCTTTTCACATAATAACAATCCGGTTCTTTCACTCTTTCCATATCCGGTCCTATATAAAATCCCGTCTGGGGCGGCTGATTGTATGCTGTATTCTGCCAGGCAATACCCAGTCGGTAGACAGGGTCATGCATAAATGTATACAGTCGTACATCGGTAGGCGCTGTGGTTGTGTAAAGCCTTAAGAAATCACTTTTCTTACTACGAAATATTACATCTTCTCTCCAATCTCCCAAAATGGATGCTTGTATGCAGGGATTCCCTTTTGTTCCATTATTGGAAAGCACTCCGTCAGTGGAGAAAATGATTTCTGTTTCTTCTGTCTTCCAATTCCATTTATAAATCTTTGGAATCCCCACATTTGTCTCATATCCAAACCAGTCGTGGTCCAACAGTTCCCGCAGCAAATCTCCATCCCACCAAATAGCAAAATTTGTGTTTTCGGGAAAAGTTTCTGATATTTTACTGCCATCTTTGTAGTTATACAAACCACCCCCAAAGTATGCCCACATCTGATTTCCTTCATACTGGGGATCTATTTTTGCCGTAAGCCCTCTCGCTGTATCTTTTCCGGTGTGAATCCCAAAGGTAATCTTGCCCGTTCCTGCCTCATGGGCTTCAATTCCCCACGGACAGTCTGCATCCTCATGGATACCGAAATAATCAAAACCTCTGGAATCTTTTGTAAATTTACCAAGATGCATGGCATCTCCATGGCCCAGACCGGTGGAATATAACCCGGTCCCATCGTGATCAATGACGCAAGCACCATAAATAATTTCATCACACCCATCGCCATCCACATCTGCCACTGCCAGATTGTGAAATCCCTGGTTGGTATAATGGATGTTTTCCTTATAATCTGCCTTGAATTTCCAACGTTTTATCAATTTTTTATCCACCACATCCCATGCTGCAAGATGGGTTGGTCTGCCATGATCATAATAGCCCCGGCACATCACAGCGCTTGGATGCACACCATCCAGATATGCAACGCAGGCAAGGAAACGATCCACCCTGTTTCCCCAGGAATCTCCCCAGTCTGCCACGTTTCCTCTTGGAGGGTCATAAAGAACCGTATCCAACAGTATTCCGGTTCTTCCATCAAAAAGAGAAAGATACTCCGGTCCTTCGATAATAAAGCCGTCTTCATTTCGATAATCTTTCTTTTCATCCCCTATCACATGACCTGCCCCATCCACAGTTCCATCGGCTGTTTTCACAATCAGTTCCGCATATCCGTCTCCATCGAAATCATAGACCATGAACTGGGTATAATGGGCACCACAGCGAATATTTTTTCCCAAATTGATTCTCCACAAAAATGTTCCATCCAACTTGTATGCATCCAGATAAACAATACCGGAATATCCTTTATGAGAATTGTCCCTGCCTGCACAGTCCCACTTTAGAATAATTTCATACTCTCCATCCCCATCTAAATCTGCCACACTGGCGTCATTGGCTGTGTACTCATAGACCTGTCCATCGGGAGCTGTAAAAGGGTTCGGTTTTCGAATAGGAATATCCAGATAATTATGTGCCAGGTTTCTGGCTGTATATCCTTCTTCCTCCTCCACACCGTTTCTAATTTTCTTTATCTCATATACGGTATCCAATGTACCGTTTCTGTCCAGATAATTGGTTGCCTGACAGCTGGAAATTTCTGCAATTTTTCTTCCATCAGCATATATCGCAAAGGAAGCATCTTCATATTCCCATGCGTTTAGGCGAAAAGAAAGGTACATTCCCTCCTCTGTCCGAATCGCCACTGCCCCTCGGTCTAACCATTCCATCTGACGTTTCCGAAGCGGCGCCTGAATCTGGGATTTTCCCTCTGCCATAGGACTTCTGCCACCTTCAGAAATTGCCTCTACGCCATATTGATAGATGCGATCTGTCACAAATCGGTCATCGACATAACAGGTATCTCTGGTCTCTCCAATCCATTTATAATTACAAAGATCGGTTTTCCAATAGATTCGATAGGATTCTGCTCCCTCACATTCCCAGGAAAGTTTCGTATGATGTTCATCTATGGTTTGAATCTTCAGATTACGAATCACCGGCCGTTCCCCGGAGTCGTCTTCCACGGTTACCCGGATTGGTTGGGAGCGTTCTCCCTCAAATCCTAAATCATCCACAAGACAGGCGGAATATTCATAAGTTTCACACAAAGATACATCATAATCCACATATGTCTCTCCCTTCACTGAAAAACATTCCGGATCCTGTCCACTTCCAATGCGGTTTTTATACAAATGGACTGTTTCATATTTGCTATTTCGCAGAATGGAAAGAGAAATCGTAGAACCTGTTGTTGCTTTTGCCAGAACCTTTGCATCCAGTTTCTCGATTTTATCTGTAATTTTTTCTGCAATATCTATGCCTTGAATACACACATATTTCCCTGAAAATACCACATCCAGAATTCCTTCTTTTACTTCCGTCTCATAATCCATCGAGCGGATTACCCTGTCTCCTGCCCATATTGGTACCTGACGCTTGCCATTCAATGTGGTATATACATTTACATCCCCTTCATCCTGTAAATCCCCATCATGGACACGAATCTGATATTTTCCATTTTCCAGATAAATGCGATATGCATTTTCATCCAAAACCTCAATGTCCAGACCATCGTTATCCATTAAACAATTATTTTCAAATCCAATCTGATATCTTCTCATCACACACCTCAAATATACTTCCTCATATGATAAAAGGACCTCCTACATGAGGAAGTCCTTAATCTTCTTACTTCTGACCGGATTACGAAGTTTCCGCAATGCCTTTGCTTCAATCTGACGGATACGTTCTCTGGTTACATTAAATTCTTTCCCAACTTCTTCCAATGTTCTTGGATGTCCATCTTCTAATCCAAAACGCAGGACAATTACCTGTTTCTCTCTTTCCTTCAAATCCTGTAGCAAAATATCAATGTGTTCTCTCAACATCACACATTCCACGTTCTGTTCCGGTGTAACGGTATTGTTATCTGCCACAAAATCGCCCAGATTGGAATCGTCTTCTTCTCCAATCGGCGTCTCCAGTGAGGCCGGTTCTCTTGCAATCTGCATAATCTCCAGCACTTTCTCCTCCGGCATGTCCAATGCCTTGGCGAGCTCTGCGGTAGAAGGCTCATAACCAAGTTCCAGCGTGAGTTTTCTCTGCATCTTTGACATACGGTTAATGGTTTCTACCATATGCACCGGCACACGAATGGTTCTTGCCTGGTCCGCCAATGCTCTTGTCACAGACTGTCTAATCCACCAGGTAGCATAGGTGCTGAGTTTAAATCCTTTGTCCGGATCAAATTTCTCCACACCTTTAATCAATCCGAGGTTTCCTTCCTGAACAAGATCCAGGAACCCCATACCTCTTCCTGTATATCTCTTCGCAATGCTTACAACAAGTCTTAAATTCGCTTCAATCAGCTTTTCTTTTGCTCTCTGTCCCCTTGGTCCTCCCTGAGCTTTCTCTCTGGCAAGACGTAACTCTTCTTCTGCCGATAAAAGCGGAACTGTTCCGATTTCCTTTAAATACATACGCACCGGATCCTCTGTTCCAATTCCTTCCAGCAAATCAATGGCATCCAAATCGATATTTTCTTCTTCCTCAAAGTCATCATCCGTAGGCTCCAGGAGCAAATCATCATCTTCCAGAAATGCCTCTTCCGCACTTGCAGTAATCTCTATCTTTTTCTCTTCCAGATATTGATATATCAAATCAATATGTTCTGCATCAATGTGTTTTTCTTTCAAAAATCTGTCAATATCGAAAATATCCAATGTATTTTTCTTTGACTTCGCCAGTGCCACTAACTGCTCCAGGCTTTCCAAAAATAATTTTTCATCGTTGATTGCTGTATCGCTCATTGTGTTTCTCCATTTCGATAATAAAGCTATTTTATGTATCTTTGTTATTATAACCGAAAACAACAGCCATGTAAACATGACTGTCGAAAAAAATCTATTTTTGTGAAAATTCATTAATTTTGGTGATTCTTAACTGTGATATTTGCCTAATTTTAAGGTGTTTTTTACAGTTCCTACCATTTGATCCTTTTTTTTACTTTCCAGACCGGTTTTCATCTTCACTGCACACTTATGGTTACGGATGATGACTTTCTTCGGATCCCCGCCATATTCTCCGTCCAGAACCCACTTTTGCCGTTGATCGGAAATAAATTTGATACCGGCTGCTTTAAAAGATATGATATTTTTACACGGTTTCTGTGTAATCAGACTGGTAATCAGCTCCTGCAATTCCAATGGATTCTTTGGTTTTTTTAAAAGTGTAACCTCAAATAATCCATCATCCAATACAATATCTTTTCCGGTAATTCCCTTGATTCCTCCTGCCGATATGGAGTTTGTCACCATTCCATAAATAAAATCATCTTCAATAATCTGTCCGTTATCCCGCTCGATAACAAAATGATGACTGGTCATAACATTTCCAAACTGCTTCAATGCCTCAATCAAATAGGCAGAATGTCCCAGAATATTCTTTAAATCCTGCGGAGTACTATAGGATACATCGGTAAACGCACCAAAGGCAGCAATATATATAAATGTATCACGGTTAAAACTTCCAACATCCACATAAGCGGGGGTGCCTGTGACTGCAATCTCTGCAGCACGCACAGGGTCTTTCGGAAGTTTTAAGCTGGTTGCAAAATCATTTGTGGAACCCGACGGAATATAGCCGACAGGAATCCTTCTTCCCAGTCGCATAACTCCTGCAATTCCCTCGTTTAAGGTACCATCTCCACCGGCAAGTACGATCAAATCATAATTTTGTCCACGTCCGGCAATTTGTCTCTTTGCATCGCCTACACTCTGAGTCTGATAAGCTTCCACATAGTATCCTGCTTTGATGAACTTATCGATAATATTGGCAAGATAACGCCGAATCTGAGTTTTACCTGATTTTGCATTATACACGAATAACAATTTCTTCATATTGTTCCCTCCTTTATCCTGATGTCCCATTTCATACCTAAACCCCTATTGTTCCTATAATATATGCTGACTTAGATTTTTTCAAGCCTTTCCTGACAAATTTTATGAATTTTTTATTTACAAAAAGCGAAAAAGCGACAGCTGTTACACAGCTGCCACTTCATAATTCTATTTATTTTCCACAACAGAATTTATATTTCTTTCCACTGCCGCATGGACACGGATCATTTCTTCCCACTTTCTTTTCCTTTACGATGGTGTGAGAGCTTTTCTGTTCTTTATATAATTCTTTTCTTCTTTCTTCGCTTGGAATCAAAGTGTTCCATGCATCCAGAGTGTAGAGCCATTCTGCCTTTGCCTCTACCATGTTCTTATAAAGCAGTTCAATATCATAGCCAAGATTTACTACGGTATCCTCTGTCATCGTTTCGATTGGGTTTGGATTTTTTAAACTATCGTTAATACCATCCAAAAAACCTACCATAACCAGCACATCCACGCCGTATTTCTCTGCTAATTCCTTCACAGTTCCCTCTACAACTACTTCAGGTTCTGCAAGAATCTTCTCATAGATTCCTTTCTCAATGGTAAAATACTGTGCCCAGAATTTATTTGCTTCCTGCTGTGTTTTCTGAGCGGAATACGCATTGCCTCTCCAAATCTCCAGTAATGTATATTCTTTTGTTTCCTGTTCTGCCATTTCTTTCTCCTTTTATCCTTTTCTTATTTCTTCTCTTCTGTTTTTTCTTCTGACGCTTCTTTGTCCACACCTCTGCCCCTCAGCCATTCTGCCGTCCATATGAAAATATGCAGCAAAATCGGAAGAAATATGGTAGTAAAGACCGCTGCCCAGAACATCTCATTTGCCTCCGGCCTTGCCTGCAGTGCAGCCACAAAGGACCACACATATAGGCTGAGCAAAAAGATGACCATCAGGATAGCCAGTATTTTTTTTATCTTTTTCATGTTTCACCCTGATTATCTGTAAATAATATCATGACGTCCCGGTCCATTGGATATCATAGTAATCTTAACACCAATTTCCTTCTCTACAAACTCGATATAATTTCTGCAGTTCTCCGGAAGATCCTCGTACTTTTTAATTCCTCTGATATCACATTTCCATCCCGGTAATGTTGTAAGTACCGGTTTTGCCTTGTTTAATTTCGTGGTAACAGGGAAATCTTTTGTGATTTCTCCGTCAATTTCATATGCAGTACATACCGGAATTTCATCCAGATAACCAAGAACATCCAACACGGTCAATGCCACTTCTGTAGCACTCTGCATACGAACACCATATCTGGATGCAACCGTATCTAACCAGCCCACTCTTCGTGGACGTCCTGTCGTTGCTCCAAATTCGCCGCCATCACCACCACGGTTTCTCAGTTCATCTGCTTCTTCTCCAAACAGCTCACTGACAAAAGCGCCGGCACCTACTGCACTGGAATATGCCTTTACCACTGCGATGATATCTTTGATTTCATATGGTGGGATTCCTGCTCCAATGGCACCATAAGCTGCAAGTGTGGAAGATGAAGTTACCATAGGATAAATACCAAAATCAGGATCCTTCAAGGTTCCCAACTGACCTTCCAGAAGAATGGTCTTTCCTTCTTTCACTGCCTGCTGCAGGAATGCAGCTGTATCACACACATATGGAGCAACCATCTCTCTGTATTCTGCAAGAGTCTTCATGATCTCTTCCGGATTGATTCTTTCTTTCTGATACATATGTTCCAGAATCACATTCTTCTGTTCACATACTCTCTCAACATGTTCTCTTAATACTGTTTCCTCAGCAAATAATTCCGATACCTGGAATCCAATCTTGGAATATTTATCTGAATAAAAAGGAGCAATTCCTGATTTGGTAGAACCAAAAGATTTCTTTCCAAGTCTTTCCTCTTCACACTGATCAAATAAAATATGATATGGCATCACAATCTGTGCACGGTCAGAAACCAGAATTTTAGGCTTCGGAACACCTCTCTTAACTAATTCATTGATTTCATCCATTAACGCAGGAACACTAAACGCTACTCCGTTTCCAATGATACTTGTGGTATGATTGTAGAATACACCTGATGGCAGAATATGAAGTGCAAACTTGCCATAATCATTTATAATTGTATGGCCTGCATTGCTTCCGCCCTGAAATCTGACGATTATATCGGAGGTTTCTCCAAGCATATCTGTAATCTTACCTTTTCCCTCGTCACCCCAGTTAGCTCCTACTACTGCTCTTACCATTCTATTACCTTTGCATGCTTCATGACGTGCACACATCTGCACATCCGTGGAAGGACAATTGTGCGCATGCATTTTCCCTTTCTTTAGTCTGACTCTTCCACGACAATTCACTCACATATTACCACATTTTACGCAATAAGTAAATTGTTTCATATTTATTTTTGCATAAAATTACCGGTCTGTCAGTCATCAATCTTTAAGATTAACTGCAGGATTTTTTCTGCACATGCATCCATTTCCTGTCTGCTCAGTGCCCCTTCCTTTAATGCAGCTAAAAGTCGCTGTGGGGAACCACATGCCATCTTTAAGTCATTTCCTGCTTTTACCTCTTTATAATGTTCTCCCAAAGTCCACCAATCCGTGGTTACCATACCGTCAAATCCCCATTCATCTCTTAAAATACCCTGAATCAGCTCTGTATTTTCGGAAGCACGATGTCCGTTGACAATATTGTAAGAGGTCATAATACACCATGGATTTGCCTCTTTTACAATGATTTCAAAGACTTTTAAGTATATTTCTCTTGCCGCCCGTTCCGACACATGGGAATCACTGTTTTTGCGGTTTGTTTCTTTGTTATTTAATGCAAAATGCTTCACTGCAGCCCCAATATGACAGGATTGGATTCCCTTAACCATTTCTGCTGCTAATTTTCCTGCAAGCAGTGGATCTTCGGAATAATATTCAAAATTTCTTCCGCATAAAGGACTTCTATGAATATTCACTGCAGGTGTAAGCCAAACTCCAATATTATTTTCTTTTACCTCTTCTGCTCCTGCCTGCCCCACCTGATAAACCAGTTCCGGATTCCAGGTACAGGCTAACATGGTAGAACACGGCCATGCTGTTGTGTTTATCCCACACTGAGGGTCGATTCTCAAACCTGCCGGTCCATCCGCTGTGGTAATCGTAGGAATGCCATATTCCGGCATATTTCCGATTCCAAAGGTATTAGAAACACCGGTATTTGGCTGTCCGCCCAAAAGATGTGCTACTTCTTCATCTGTCATCTGTGCCAGAAATTCTTTTATCGTCATATTCCCTTCTGCCACTTCCGAAAATGGACGAATTCCATCTTTATAAGGCCATTTCCAAAGACATACACCCGGGAGGCTCCTTGTCTGTGGCGTCATTCCATCCAGTGCAGTCTTATCCTCGTATGGCAACACATTGGCATCGGTGTCTACTGGTTCTGCCATCGGCAACTCCTCATAATTACCATCTGCCATCATTCTCTTTGCCAGAGATACCGGAGCGAGTTTGGATGTCAGCTGTTCTACCACACGATTTTCTTTTATTTCATATGTAAAATCTATGGTATGTCCGGCCATAACGGATGTTCCCACAAAAAATGTATAAACGCCTGCTTCCAGAATGTACGCAGACTTCTGTATTTTACCAAGATCATCAAAAGACGCCTGAGAAGTAAGATGAAATTTCAAAGTGAGAATCTGCAGTTCTCCCGGCTGAAGCAATCTTGTCTTCTGAAAAGCAGCAAGACTTTTCTTTGCCTTTCCCAAAACACCTTGCGGTGCCTGCACATATACCTGGAGCACTTCTTTTCCCGGATAACTTCCTGTATTGACAACCTGAATCTGAATGGCAATCTCATCCTCCATTCTTTGTGCCTGCAATACTTTCCACTGAAATTCTGTATAAGAAAGACCATATCCAAATGGATAATTTACTTTCTCTCTGACGCCCGGAATGGTTTCAAAATAACGATATCCTACATAAATATCTTCGCTATAATCCACATAGTCTTCTGATTCATGAAATCCTGCGGCAGACGGATAATCATCAAAGGATTCTGCAAAGGTATCCGATAGTTTTCCTGATGGGGTTCCAAATCCACATAGAAGTTCTGCCGCCGCAAGGCCTCCCTCTATGCCGCCCTGCCATGCAAGAAGAACGGACTGTATGGAAGGATCTTTGGCGAACCAGCTGGTATCCACCATGCCACCTACATTTAACACTACAATAATATGAGGAAAACAGGATTTTACCTGCTCAACCATTGCTTTCTCCTCTTTTGTCAGATAAAAATCATCCTCACTTTTTCTGTCCCATCCTTCTCCGGAGAAACGACAGATGCTGATAATGGCTGTATCGGTAAAATTCCTTGCTTTTTTACATAGTTCTTCTGAAAGTTCCGGTTCTTTTACCTGACCCGGAAGTATATGTTTGCTATATTGTTCTTTTACATATTCCTGGTAAAACCCCGCCAGTTCCTCATATATGGACACATGGTCACCCAGTTTCTGAAATCCATCATATAAATTTCTGGTATAGGAAACGGTTACATCTCCGCTTCCACCGCCACCTTTGACATAATCAAAAGTTGCTTTTCCAAACAAGGCTATCTTTGTTCCTCTCTGCAACGGAAGGAGCTTCTCTTGATTTTTCAGAAGCACCATTCCCTCTTTTGCTGCTTCTTTGGACAAATTAACGTGTGCTTCACATGCAGTCACCCGTTCCCCATTTTTGCCCAATGGAAGATTTGGCTGGTATAATGATCTTTGCCACTTTGCCATAACTTCTCCTCCTTTGCTGCTTCTATTTGCGAATCACGCCTGTTTCCTTTGCTGCATTTGCCACTGCCTCTGCCACAGCTTTTCCTACACGTCTGTCAAATGCTGCCGGAATCACATATTCTTCGTTTAATTCTTCCTCTTTGATTAAGCCTGCAATCGCTTCTGCAGCTGCAATTTTCATTGCTTCATTGATTTCTGTTGCATGTACATCAAACACACCACGGAAAATTCCAGGGAATGCCAATACATTGTTAATCTGGTTTGGATAATCACTACGTCCGGTAGCCACAACTCTTGCTCCTGCTTCTATCGCATCTTCCGGGAAGATTTCCGGAGTTGGATTTGCACAGGCAAATACGATTGCATCTTTTGCCATGGTTCCTACCATTTCTTTTGTCAATACACCAGGTGCACTAACACCTACGAATACGTCTGCTCCCTTGATTACATCTGCCAGACTTCCCTGTTTCTTTTCCGGATTTGTAATCTTGGACATCTGTTCTTTCACCGGATTCATATGATCCTGTCTGCCTTCGTAGATGGCACCGGAACGGTCACACAATACAATATCTTTGATACCATATTGTAATAACAATCTTGTAATGGAGATTGCGGCTGCTCCTGCTCCGTTTACTACTACTTGAATCTCTTCTGCCTTCTTATTTACTAACTTCAGGGCATTAATCAGACCTGCCAGTGTAACAATGGCTGTTCCATGCTGATCATCATGGAATACCGGAATATCGCAGCGCTCTTTTAATTTTTCTTCAATTTCGAAACATCTTGGCGCAGAAATATCTTCCAGATTAATTCCTCCGAAACTTCCTGAAATCATTGCGATGGTGTTTACAATTTCATCCACATCCTTACTCTTAACACAAAGTGGGAATGCATCCACATCGCCAAAGCTCTTAAATAAGACGCATTTTCCTTCCATAACCGGCATAGCTGCTTCCGGCCCGATATCTCCAAGTCCGAGTACAGCTGTTCCATCTGTTACAACCAGACAGAGATTCCATCTTCTGGTCAGTTCAAAGGATTTATTCACATCCTTCTGAATTTCCAAACAAGGCTGTGCAACTCCCGGAGTATAAGCAAGTGATAAGTCTTCACTGGTTTCTACCGGAACGGTAGAAATTACGGAAATTTTTCCTTTTGCTTCATAGTGCATCTTTAAACTTTCTGCTGCGTAATCATGTTTCTTTGTTTCCATCATTTTTTCTCCTTTACTTATGCGTTTGACCGTATAGCGCAGATACTGCTCTATACGGTCGAATCATCAATTATTATACATTAATTTCTGCGGTGAGTCCCAAAATATCCTTATTTTCATCCAGAACCGGCTGAATTTCATTTACAAGAAATTCTTCCACCTGTTCTTTGGAACGTCCCACATAATTTGCCGGATTCATAGTCTTCTGCAAATCTTCCAGACTCAGTCCAAAAGATTCATCATTTGCAATCAACTCTAAGAGATTGTTGTCCAGACCATTCTGTTTTACATTTTTTCCTGCTTCCATAGAAAGTGTTCTAATCTTCTCATGCAATTCCTGTCTGTCTCCACCTGCTTTTACGGCGTCCATCATGATATTTTCAGTTGCCATAAATGGAAGCTCGCTCATCAGTCTCTTGTTAATTACTTTATCATATACCACCAGACCATCTACTACATTCAGGTATAAATCTAAAATTCCATCGATGGCAAGAAATGCTTCCGGAATACTCAGACGTTTATTTGCAGAATCGTCCAATGTTCTTTCAAACCACTGGGTTGCAGATGTGATGGCAGGATTTAATGCATCAATCATCACATATCTTGCAAGAGATGCGATACGCTCACTTCTCATTGGATTTCTCTTATATGCCATTGCAGAGGAACCAATCTGATTCTTTTCAAACGGCTCTTCGATTTCTTTTAAATGCTGTAACAGACGGATATCATTGGAAAACTTATGGGCGCTTGCTGCAATACCTGCTAACAGGTTTGCAACTCTGGTATCCATCTTTCTGGAATAAGTCTGTCCTGACACAGGGAAACATTTCTGGAATCCCATCTTTTCAGCGATTCTCTGATCTACTTTTCTTACCTTATCCTGATCACCTTCGAACAGCTCCATAAAGCTTGCCTGGGTACCTGTCGTTCCCTTGCATCCAAGAAGCATCATACCGTCCAGAATATAGCAAAGATCATCATAATCCATCTTTAATTCCATCAGCCAGAGAGTTGCTCTCTTACCAACAGTAGTCGGCTGTGCCGGCTGGAAATGTGTAAATGCCAGTGTTGGCTGTGCCTTATATTTGTCTGCAAATTTTGCCAGTTCATTCATCACATTGACCAGTTTTTTCTTCACCAGTTTCAATGCTTCTGTCATCACAATGATATCTGTATTATCGCCTACATAGCAGCTGGTAGCACCCAGATGGATGATTCCTTTTGCCTTCGGACACTGCTGTCCGTAAGCATACACATGGCTCATAACATCATGACGTACTAATTTTTCTCTTTCCTTTGCCACTTCATAATTGATATCGTCCTGATGCGCTTTCAGTTCTTCAATCTGCTCATCTGTGATATCCAATCCCAGCTCTTTCTCTGTTTCTGCAAGGGCAATCCAGAGTTTTCTCCATGTTTTAAATTTCATATCCGGAGAAAAGATGTACTGCATCTCCTTGCTTGCGTATCTTTCTGATAATGGGCTTACATATTTATCGTACATATTTACCTCATTTCCGCGCTCACCCCGTACAGCGCATTTATTTTTTCCTGGTTATTTCTGATATTCTCCACGGATATCTTCCTTCGGAGGATCCATCGGATAAGTTCCATTGAAACATCCGGTACAGATACCCAGTCCGTTTACCATTTCCTTTAATCGTTCCTCTTTCAGATAGCTCAGGGAATCTGCCCCAATGACATCTCTGATTTCCTCGATGGTACGATTATAGGCAATCAGCTGTTCTCTGGAAGGAATATCCGTTCCAAAATAGCATTCATACAGGAATGGAGGAGAAGAAATTTTTACATGGACTTCCGTGGCGCCTGCTTCTCTTAACATATTGACAATTCTTCCACTGGTTGTTCCTCTCACAATGGAGTCGTCAATCATAATCACACGTTTGCCTTTGACCGCTTCCTGAAGTACGTTTAATTTGACACGCACGCTGGATTCACGATTGCTCTGCTTCGGCTTAATAAAGGTTCTTCCCACATAACTGTTTTTGACAAAAGCAGTTCCATAAGGAATCCCTGACTGCAGAGAATATCCCAGTGCCGCCGCATTTCCTGATTCCGGAACACCTACAACCACATCTGCTTCCACCGGTTCATCCATGGCAAGATATCTTCCCGCCATAATTCTGGAATGATAAACAGACGTTCCGTCAATGGTACTGTCCGGTCTGGCAAAGTAAATGTATTCGAACACACATCTTGCCTCTTTTTCCTTCGAAAGGCAGAGAGAACGGTCTGACACAATCCCCTGTTCTGTAATCGTCACGATTTCGCCAGGCTCTACATCACGGATATATTCTGCATTGATGGTATCCAATGCACATGTTTCCGATGCAAGGATGTAAGCATTGTCTCTCTTTCCAATACACAATGGTTTAAATCCGAAAGGATCTCTTGCACCAATGAGTTTTCTCGGACTCATGACAATTAAGGAATATGCACCTTTGATTTTTCCCATGGCATGCTTTACCGCTTCCTCAACACTGTGGGTATTCACTCTCTCCCTTGCAATGTGATATGCTATGACCTCCGAATCAATCGTTGTCTGGAAAATTGCTCCGGTGCGTTCCAGTTCTCTTCTTAATTCCAGTGCATTAATCAGATTTCCATTATGAGCCAACCCCAAAGTTCCCTTGATATAATTTAATACCAATGGCTGTGCATTTTCTCTGGTACTGCTGCCCGCAGTGGAATAACGGACATGGCCAACACCAATATTTCCATGTAAATTTTCCAGATTTTCCTGTGTAAATACTTCATTGACAAGTCCCATTCCTTTTGACAGGCTGACCTTGCCCTTTGGTCCATTGGTATCACTGACTGCAATTCCACAGCTTTCCTGTCCTCTATGCTGAAGTGCAAACAGTCCATAATATATGGTCGATGCAACATCATTTCCATCAAAATCATAGATTCCAAAAACTCCACATTCCTCATGCAGTCTGTCTTCCCATTCTTCCTGTACGTGTATGCTTCCCATGTTGACCTCCATGTTTTTCCTGCTGCCCGCTCAGACAGCAAAATCTGTCTCTAAAAAACCAATTAATCTTATCATATGACAGTGGAAAAAGCAACCGTTTATTTCTTGAGTTTCCGCAGAATTATCCCCACCAGGCAAATCTGCTGTATCCTGTTATCCACAACTTTCAAAAAATGCCAAAAATATAAGGAATCCTGTTCCTTTTTGATGTAAAATTAAGCTGTCCAAC
>CALWLV010000029.1 GCA_944381595.1 uncultured Roseburia sp. | reverse complement strand
ATGTAACGGAGAAAAGGTGGTTATCGTTAGCCATCTTTTTCTTTTTTTGTAAAATTTAGCGGAGGCTGTGACTTGTGTAAGTCACAGCCTCCGCTGTTATGGACTATCTATTTCCCGACAGCCCCTTGTTCCATTATTTTCCCTGTTTTTTTGCCTGTTTTTTCTCCAGCTTCTTCTGGGCTTTCCGTTTCTTCGGGTCTTTTTCTACGATTGGTCCGCGAATACGCTTAGCGGCTGTGATATAAAGTCCGCTGACGGTTGCTTTTACTTCCTGCTTCGGTGCAATGGTGTCAAATACCTTTGCATCACAAATCAAAGACATCACCCTTGGTCCGACCTTTGCTTTTACAATTGGGAGTTTTGCCCGTTTCATGTACTTTGGAATCTGTTCCGTTACAATCTTAGGCAAATTGGCATCCACTGCTTTCATTCGTTTTGCGTCTATAATATACAAATTTATCTGCTGTGCAACCTCATCCATTGCTTTCTGCTGCTCATCCTGTTTTTTCTGAAGACGTTTGCCCAGAAAGTACAATACTACAAGTGCTATCACCAGAAGAACGGCAATCACACCTAAAACTATCCAAAATGTTTTCATTGCGAAATCCTCCTACTATACCTGTCTTTTCCTGATTACTAAAATGCATAACGGTTACATTCTATCATCTGAATTCATAATTGGCAACACAATTTTGATATTATTTTTCTTGAATTTAGTACTTTCCAATGATATACTACTATAATGTGAATAAAAAGAGAGGAACTTCATCTATGATTCGATTGATTCTAATTGCAATTGTTGTAGCACTGTATTTTATTTTTAGCATCATTACTCTGCCTCTTTCCTGGTTAATCGGAGTGTTTTCTCCCCGGGCAAGACAGCTATTTTCTTATTTCCTGGTATCAAAGACTTTTTCCATTGTTGTCTTTCTGACCGGTTCGAAAGTGGAAGTACGCGGAAAAGAACGAATTCCAAAGAACCAGCCTGTATTGTTTGTCGGAAATCACAGGAGTTATTTTGACATCATCTTAAATTACAGCATTTTGCCTCCGCTTATGGGATTTGTTGCAAAAATTGAAATCAAAAAGGTTCCGATTCTTGCTCAGTGGATGGTAAATATGAACTGTCTGTTCCTTGACCGTTCCAGCCCAAAAGAAGGATTGAAAATGATTCATGATGGTGTGGAAAAGCTGAAATCCGGTATTTCTATCTTTATCTTCCCGGAAGGTACCAGAGCCAAATCCGACGATGCGATGGCAGAATTTAAAGGCGGCAGCCTGAAGATGGCTGAGAAAGCCAATGTTCCGATTGTACCGGTTGCCATTAACAATACCAGTGCCATTTTTGAAGACCAGCTTCCTCGCATTCGCAAAGCACATGTCATCATTGAATATTGCGAACCGATCATCCTGGAACATCTGACAAAAGAAGAGAAGAAATTTCTTGCCAAAAATGTGCACGATATCATCGAAGAGAAGGTTATGGCACATAGAAAAGAATTATAGAAAGGACCGCTATGAAACCGGAGTTATTGGCCATTTATCTGATTCTCATAAATATATGTGGTTTTTGTTCCATGTGGCTGGATAAGAGAAAAGCTGTCCGTCACAAATGGCGTATTCCTGAGAAAACCCTGTTTCTCTTTGCCATTTTGGGGGGCAGCCCTGGTTCTATTCTTGGGATGTATATCTTCCGCCACAAAACAAAACACTGGTATTTTGTTTTTGGAATGCCTGCTATCCTTGTGATTCAGATTATCCTGATTGGTATGGTTTTATTTTAACTATTTTTTCTCCATATCATTAATTAATTTCTTCATCGTTTTCAGTTCTTTCTTGCCAAATTTTCCCTGCTTTAAAAGTGCCAGAATAACATCATACTCTTCTCCATGAATCTGCTCCGTGATATATTCCCGGTGCAGATTCATTCTATACTCCCGTTCTCCCATCGTTGGCTCATAATAATAATTCTGACCATCTTTAAACCGTCTTACATACCCCTTCTTCTCAATTCTTGTAAGAAATGTTCGTACAGTGGATTCTGCATATTCCTGATTTGTCTTCTCTCTCAGCATCTTTACAATCTTTGGAACACTCTTTGCTTTTTTCACTGACCATAGGCATTCCAGAACTTCCAGTTCTTTTGGTGATAAATCTTTCTTCCTCATTGCTTTGCCCGCTTTCCTTTCGTTATGTTTTTTCTTTCGTCTTACAGATGATTTTGATGAATTTCTAAATGTTCAAAATATTCTTTCAGATATTGAAAATATTCCTGTGCCTGAGGATTCATTTCTCTTTTCTTATGTAGCTGTATCACAATGTCTCTTCTGCATTCCGGTTCCTCAATGGGAATCAGTGCTATATGACTGGTGTCGGGCTGCCCCCAGGAATACTGCGGCCAGAAGCCAATCCCCATATTTGCGCCAATCAGATTCTTAACTGCCTCCGGGCTATCGCTTTCAAATATCATATTTGGCGTAAATCCTGCATACATACAAAAACGGTCACAAATCGTCCGCAAGGCCTTGGAGCCTGCAAGGCCAATAAACTCTTTCTCGGACACATCCTGCAAACAAATCTGCTTTAAATCCGAATATTCAGATGGTTTGGGCACAGCGAGAAATATTTTTTCAGTAAAAATGTAATTTTCCTCGGTATTGCTCACCTGTTCTTTAAATAATTCTCTGGTAAAAACAGTAATGTCTTCATCTTCTTTCTTACTATTTTGCACAATTTTAAAATTTATGTTGTCATTTATTTTCTTAAAATCAATTAAAGTATCTGCAATCACCTTAGACGCCGCAAGTACATTTATCTTTAATGTTCTCTGCCGCTTTCCTTCCAGTTCTTCCAATTCCACGGGAATTGCATCCAATGTTGTGATTACAGGTGCAATCCGCTCTTTTAAATACTCTCCGCACTCTGTCAGCACAATATTTCTTCCGCTGGAACGGAACAGTTTCACATCCAGTTCCTTCTCCAGACGGCGAATGGTCTGTGTCAATGCCGGCTGTGCAATATGCAGTTTTTCAGCTGTTTTTGTCACATGTTGTGCCTGGGCAAGAGCATAAAAATATTTTAATTGCAATAATTCCATTTTATCCTCCCACATAGATTAATAACTTTAAAATTATGATTTCTGATAATAAAATATATTATACATTTTAAATTGTCAAGCGTATAATACGAAATCGAATAATTCCTTCGGGAAAAAGATTGGAGAGAGATTATGAGTTCAATATTAGAAACTGTTATGTTAATTTGTTTTGGCTGTTCCTGGCCAATGACCGTCATCAAAAGTTATAAGGCAAGAACTGCCAAAAGCACCAGTCTTCCTTTCATTCTTTTGATTATCACAGGGTATGTTGCAGGAATTATGGCTAAAGTAATATCCAACCAGATTAATTTTGTTCTGGTTGTATACCTTTTGAACCTTGCCATTGTATCTGTAAATCTTCTTGTTTATTTCCGAAACAGAAGACTGGATAAAATTGCAGAAACGGCACTGGCAGATGAGATTGAATCCGATCACGCCGATGCCGCTGCATATCTTCACTAAGAATTAATCCAAATTAATTTCTAATACATCATAAGATGGTATTTTCTCAGTGGAATGTTCTTTATATTTCTTCAATTCCATTTTCGCCTTATTCAGAGGGATGTTTGTTCCGGCGCCGCCCATGCAGCCGCCCGGACATCCCATTCCCTCAATCAGACATCCATTCATTTTTCCTGCTTTCGCAAGCATCAATACTTTCTTACACTCTGCAAGCCCTTCCGCATGTTCAATTCGGATTGGGGTCTCTGTATAATATTCTTTCAGACAGTCTTCGATAGCCGATGCAACACCTCCGGCAACTGCATAACCTCTTCCGGCAGCTGTAGCATCATGGAAAGAAGTATCTCCCTCCATCTTGGCAGGGTCGATATTTTTCGCATCAAACATCCCCCAAAGTTCTTCAAATGTAATGACGAAATCCACATCACTTCTTACATGTTTTCTGGACGCTTCCAGTTTCTTTGACGCACAAGGTCCGATAAACACTACTTTCACATCCGGATCCTTCTTCTTAATACTTCTGGCGGTAGCCACCATCGGCGTCAGCTCATTGGACACACTGTCAATCAAATCCGGGAAATAATGTTTCGCAAGAACCGCCCAGGACGGACAACAGGAAGTAAGAAGGAATGGCAGCTCTCCGGTTACCACTTTCTTTGCATACTGTCTTGCCTCGGCAACTGCACCGATATCTGCCCCCAGTGCCACCTCATGCACATCCTCAAATCCCAGTTTAAGCAGAGCCTGTTTTAATTTCTTCGGCGATACATCCGGTCCAAACTGTCCCACAAATGCCGGTGCCAGAGCCACTACGATTCTTTTTCCTTCCCGCAGTGCACGGCTTAACTGGAATATCTGAGATTTATCAGAAATTGCTCCAAACGGGCAGCTGACCATACACATTCCACAGGACACACACTTCTCATTATTGATACAGGCACGTCCATGTTCATCTGTCTCAAATGCCTTCACTCCACAGGCTCTCTCACAAGGGCGCTCTAATTTTCCTATGGCGTCATAAGGACAAATCTCCTTACATTTTCCACATTTAATACATTTATCCTGATTAATAACGGATTTTCCATCTACCACATCAATGGCCTGCTTTGGGCAAACCTGACGACACGGATGGGCTACGCAACCCTTACAAAGATTGCTCACCATATATTTATTGGATTCACAAGCATTGCATGCGGACGGAATCACCTGCATAAGCGGTGGTTCATAGTATTTTTCATCAATGTTGCTGTTTTCCATGCCATGGGTAATATGCACTGCCTTATTCTCTGGTCTCAAAGACATTCCCATTGCAAGACGCACTCTCTCACTTACGATGGCTCGTTCCCGATATACACTCTCCCTGTGTTTTGAAACTTCCCCCACCATTTCATATGGAATTGCTTCTATTTCATCATTAAACGTATCTTTAGTAGATTCAAATGCCACTTTACAAATAGCTGTAAATATCTGTCTTCTGATTTCCTTTACGGGTGTATCTATTCCTCTCATTCTGCATCCGCTCCTATTCTTTTTACTACTTATTTATTATAACAAATAACAAATTGGTCCGCAATGCCTTTTTACAGCCCCAACAGACGCTCTGTGAGAAACACTACCACGCAAGCCGATGCCGCCACCGTAAACAATCCTTTATTCCAAAATCCAAGTATAACAGCTGTCACAAGCCCTGCTGCCGCACTAATGACAGATGCTGTAGAAGAAAAAATGGCAGGGATGGTCAATGCTGTCAGACAGGCATAGGGTACATAATAGAGAAACGAACAGAGAAACTGGTTCTCTATTTTTTTCCGAAACACAGTAAGAGGAATCACCCTGAGAAGATAGGTTACAAATGCCATTACAAAAATATATACATATACCATTTCTGATTTCTCCTAACTATCCATATCTTTTTCACTGGCAGGCACCGGAAACAGCCAGGCTCCCACAGATGCTGCAATTACCGTTGCCAGTATCACTGCAATTCCGCCGGAAATGCTCTGAAATAACGGAACATAATAGAAAATGCAGCTTAATACAATTGCAATGAGCACCACACACATCACAGGCCTTGCCTTTCTGGCCACCGGCACCACGATTGCCACAAACATCCCATACAATGCAAGGTTTAAGGCACTGCAGAGAGAATCCGGAAGCAAACTGCTTGCCACAGCACCTACCCCTGTTCCTGCGGTCCATCCAAAAACAGGAAGAAGCTGCAAGCCCGCCATATAGGACATGGTCAAACTTTTCTGATGTGACATGGCAACTGCAAAAATTTCATCTGTATTGGCGAATGCCATAATAAATCTCTGCCACAATGTGACCTTCTTATCCAGTTTCTGGGATAAGGACAAACTCATCAGAGCATAACGAAGATTTATGATAAACTGGGTCAAAATCATCTCCAGAATCGTTCCGCCTGCTACAATAATCTGAAGTCCTGCAAACTGACCGGCACTGGTGATATTTGTCAGACTGGTAAGCACAGACTGAAAAATGGTCAACCCCTGCTGTAGTGCCAATATTCCGAAACTAAAACTGACCGAAAAATATCCAATCGCAATAGGCAATCCGTCTTTCAGTCCCCGTTTGAATTCACTGTTCATTTGTTTTTCCTCACCTATTCTAAAATACAACGCTTTTATCATAGTCTAAAAAAATCAAATAATCAACCTTTTTCTTTCTTTTATCATATGAAAAAAGGCGCTAAACCATTTCGATTTAACGCCATAAAAAATTGAAATTATTCTTCCCTTGTTCTTGCATCTATTGCCTTTGCCGTATCTACAATGATGTTCACACACTGGTCTATTCCCAGATATCCACTGTCCAGATTCAACTGATAGTTGGTATATTTTCCCCACTCTCTGTCCGTATAATATTTATAATATGTCTTTCTGTTTCTGTCCTTGCGTTCCAGTCTCTTGCGGACATCCACATCTGTATCACCATAACGCTCCAGAACTCTGGCAATTCTATGATCCATATCAGCATGAATAAATACATTCATAGTATTATATCCCTCCTGATCAAGGATATCATCTGCACATCGTCCTACAATGACGCATGGCCCCTGCTCCGCACAATCCAGAATCACTCTTCTCTGTGCCTTAAAAATTTCATCTTGAGGATTTTCAAAATACATCGCAGATGGAACAGTTACGGAAAACCATTTCGTAAGTTTGTCTGTATATTCTCCCTGCTCATTGATGACTGCTTTGGTATAACCACTTCTTTTTGCTACCTGATCTACAATTTCACTGTCATAAAATGGAACCCCAAGTTTCTCTGAAACCATCTTACCAATTGTATGACCACCACTGCCAAATTCTCTACTGATTGTAATGATTGGGTACATAACAATTACCTCCTTCTATATGCAATTTTCTCCGGTCACCTGATAGAAATATCATATAACTTTTCATGCAAAAAGTCAATTATAAAACAAATTTTTCCGGTAATGATATAAATAGAAAATTCTTGCAAAAAAAGAGGGAATTGTATTATAATTATTGTAGTTTCAAGATATCAGATTTCAGAGAAAGATATGGTGATTTCGATGGCAAATATGATTGATTACTTATTATGGAGAGGTGATTTGGACTTTCAATCCTCACCTTTTAACGAAGTTGACAGTCTGATTCTGACACAGCTGGTATATCTGGACTTTGACGGAATTGTTCCCGATCTCTCCTCAAAGTCTTATATCACACTTGGCAAAGCAGGACAGGCTTATTTAAAAAAATTTCAGGACAGACCCACGAGTTCTTTTCCTCCTTTAATTCAAGACTGTATGGAAGTTTTAAAATCCGCCTTAAAAACCCGGCGTTTTAAGAATTGCCGGCTTTCCAAATATGTGGGTGATATTAACAAAGATGAGGAATATCAGTTTTCCGCCATGAAAATCCTGTTAGGTGATGGCAGCGTGTACCTTGCATTCAGCGGTACGGACAATTCCCTCACCGGTTGGAAAGAGAATTTTAATATGAGTTATCTCACAGAAACTCCAAGCCAGCGTAAGGCTGTGGAGTATGTCAATGAGGTACTGACCTTTGGCAGACGCAATATCCGACTGGGCGGTCACTCAAAAGGAGGAAACCTTGCAGTCTATTCTGCCGTAAAATCAAAAAAATCTATCCAGAACCGTCTGATTGATATCTACAATTTTGACGGTCCCGGATTTACCAGAGAAATGGTGTCAAAGGAAGAATACCAGAATGTTTTATCGAAAATTCACACCATCATTCCTCAGTCTTCTGTAATTGGCATGCTGTTGGAACATGAAGAATCCTATTCTGTCATTGAAAGCGCTGAAAAAGGCCTGTTACAACACCGTGCAATCTCCTGGCAAATATCCGGCCCCCGCATGGTGCATTTGGACAAACTGACCGAACACAGCATATTCTGGGACGGTACTTTAAAACAATGGCTGAAAGGGTTAAACACAGAAGAACGAAAAAGCTTTGTAAATGCTTTGTTCCATGTTTTTGACAATGCCGGCATTCAGGATACGAACCAATTAAATAAAATGACCTTAAACAAATTCATCAGCCTGTTAAAAGCGGTGGACAAACTTTCGGAAGAAGAGCGGGAATGTCTGTCTTCCCCTATCAAAAAGTTGGTGGATCAGGCGGGCAAACGAAATCGCAAAATCAAAAGGAGTCAGATTAAGACCATTCTATGAGGATATGGTACCCCAGCTCATCGTATAATCCGGTTCTGCCGTATCCTCATCTACTCCTTTCTCTGCAATCACCAGTCCCTCTCTCAAATAGAAATCAAGTGCACGCCTGTTTTTCTGATAAACATTCAGGGAAAACGCAGGATAGTTTTCTTTGATATAGTCCAGGAGAATTTTTCCAATTCCCCTAGAACGATATTGTTTATCGACAAAAATTCCCGCAAGATAATGGTCCATCATCCCTACAAATCCCTGTATTTTTTCATCTTGCTCATACACATAAATATCCGCCTGCAAAAGTTGCTCTTTTACCTGGGAATAATGAGACACCCAATAATCCGCTGGAATAAAATCGTGTGCTTCCATATTTCCCTCTAACCAAATTTGCATAACCTGCCCGGTATCTGTCCTTTCAAATTTCCGTATCATACTTCACCTTTCCTCCGGATTCAGCCAAAAGCTTTTCTAATATTATAGATTCTAGTTGGAAAAGAGTGGTGTAGAGAGGTATCTGTCTCCTGAATCCGGTAATAATACAACAATATTCTTACCTTCATTTTCCGGTCTTGCCGCCAGAATACTTGCGGCTTTCAAAGCTGCTCCAGATGAGATTCCAACCAGAATACCTTCTGAATGTGCAAATGCTCTTCCTTCTGCAAATGCATCTTCATTCTCAATGGTAATCACTTCATCATATATCTCCGTATTTAATGTATCCGGTACAAATCCCGCTCCAATTCCCTGAATCTTATGAGGACCCGGTGTTCCGCCGGATAATACGGCACTTCCTGTCGGCTCTACAGCTACCACTTTGATGTCCGGATTCTGAGCCTTTAAGTATTCACCCACACCACTGATGGTACCGCCGGTACCAATACCTGCAACGAAAATATCTACTTTACCGTCTGTCTGCTTCCAGATTTCCGGTCCTGTGGTTTCTTTATGAATCTTTGGATTTGCAGGATTAACAAACTGTCCTAAAATCACTGCACCCTCTATCTCTTTTTCTAATTCTTCTGCTTTTGCAATGGCGCCTTTCATTCCCTTAGCACCTTCTGTCAGCACCAATTCTGCACCATATGCCTTTAACAGATTTCTTCTTTCTACACTCATGGTATCCGGAAGGGTCAGAATCGCCTTATATCCCTTTGCCGCTGCCACCGCTGCAAGACCAATACCGGTATTTCCGCTGGTAGGTTCAATAATCGTAGCGCCTGGCTTTAAGATTCCCTTTGCCTCTGCATCCTCAATCATAGACAATGCAATTCTGTCCTTCACAGATCCTGCCGGATTTAAGTACTCCAACTTTGCGATAATATTTGCTTTTGTCACACCTGCTTTCTCACTGTAACGATTCAATCTCAGAAGTGGTGTTCCTCCAATTAACTCCAATGCACTTTCTCTAATTTCTGCCATAATAACTACCTCCATTTTGCTCTTATTTTTATTACCTATCATTTACATAGGTTTTCTAGTTGTTTGATACGCTTATTATAACAAAATTTTTTTCCTTGTCAATGATTTTTTTCATTTTATGAAAAGTCCCTTCCTTATTTCTCTCTTGATTACCTAGTATTCCTGTGGTAAGATAGTTTTTAAAATTTACAACAGGAGGTAATCATTTTGAAAATATCAACGAAAGGCCGTTATTCTTTCCGCATGATGATTGATCTGGCACAACATTACAACGAAGGGTTTATTGCACTGAAAGATATTTCTGCCAGACAAAATATATCAAAAAAATATTTAGAGCAGATTATTCCTTTTTTAAACCGAAGCAACCTTCTCAATGCCAACAAGGGACATATGGGAGGTTATCAGCTTGCCAGACATCCTTCTGAAATCACAGTAAGAGAGATTTTGGAAAGCGCAGAAGGAAGCCTTGCCCCTGTCAGTTGTATGGATAACACACCTAATTTGTGTAATAATGTAGAAGAATGTATCGCCCTTCCCATTTATAAGGGATTGTATGATGTAATCATCAAATATCTGGATGGCATCACACTGCAGGATGTGATTGACAACCAGTCCCTCTCCTGCGAATACTACATCTGATTTCAGAATTTATGATAAATTTTTGTGATAGAAAAAAAGACGGATGATACCGTAACGATATCATTCGTCTTCTTTTCTATACATGGATTATCCATGCTTACTGTGCCTTTTCTCTGACTTCTTCTAACATCATATCCTTCACCTTCATCAGTCGAATCTGAGTACTTCTTTCATTTTCGTCCAGTTTCATGGTAATATACCTGATGTTCTGTTCTGTCTGCGGAATTACTACATGTTCCAATGCATTGACACGTCTTCTTGTTTTTTCGATTTCCGAAGCCATCAGCTGACAGGCTTTCTCTGTCTCTGACAACTTCAACATATCCGGAAGAATGTCTGCCAGTGATTTTACCGCGTCATCCAAATCATTGGAGGTAAATGCAAAACCATAAGAATAGATATCATTGGCATCTGCTGTCTTTGTGCGATATTCAAATACCGGAATATCCACGCTCATGACATTTTTTTTGTCACATTCCAGATAGATTTCCTGCTTCGGTGCCATGAGAGCCGTATGCAGGGTCTGTTCTGACATACCGGCTTTGGCGATGACAAAGTTTTTATTGGCATTTTTAATGCCCGCTTCCACTTTCATCCGAAGTTCCATATTTTCCCGAACCAAATCCAGAAACTGGCGCATCAGCTCATCTCGCTTGTCCTTTAACAGCTTATGGCCTCGCACCGCAGTTTTCAATTTCTTTTTTAACCGGGTCAATTCCATACGCGTAGGGTTTACCTGCGTAGCAGCCATATCAATCACCTCATTTCCCGGAATTTATTCTTTTCCGTAATACATATCCAGATACTTGTCATCGATACGTTTCAACTCACTTCTTGGCAGAATGGATAACAGTTTCCAACCAATTTTCAAAGTTTCTTCAATGTCTCTGTTTGTCTGGTATCCCTGAGATATATATTCCTGTTCGAAAGCATCTGCAAACCTGGCATAAATCAAATCAATTTCTGACAACGCAGATTCACCAAGAATAGTCATCAATTCCTTTGCATCCTTACCTCTGGAATAAGCGGCAAATAACTGATTCATAGTATTAGAATGATCTGCTCTTGTCTTTCCTTCACCGATACCCTTATCCTTCAGACGGGAAAGGGATGGAAGCACATCGATTGGCGGTGTAATCCCTTTCCGGTAAAGTTCTCTGGAAAGAATAATCTGTCCCTCCGTAATATACCCGGTCAGGTCAGGAATCGGATGGGTTTTATCATCCTCCGGCATGGTCAGAATCGGAATCATGGTGATACTTCCACTCTTTCCTCTCTGTCGTCCGGCTCTTTCATATAAAGTCGCAAGGTCCGTGTACATATAACCAGGATAACCTCTTCTTCCCGGAACTTCCTTACGGGCAGCTGACACTTCACGGAGCGCATCTGCATAGTTTGTAATATCTGTCAGAATAACCAATACATGCATACCTTTTTCAAATGCAAGATATTCTGCTGCCGTCAATGCCATACGCGGTGTTGCGATACGCTCGACTGCCGGGTCATTTGCCAGATTGACAAACAACACGGTACGGTCAATTGCACCGGTTTCCTTAAAACTATTGATAAAGAAATTGGATTCCTCAAATGTAATACCAATGGCAGCAAATACAACGGCGAACTGCTCATCTGTTCCTCGCACCTTAGCCTGTCTTGCAATCTGTGCTGCAAGATTCGCATGAGGGAGACCGGATGCTGAGAAAATTGGAAGTTTCTGTCCTCGAACCAGTGTATTCAAGCCATCGATGGCTGATACTCCTGTCTGAATAAACTCTTCCGGATAACTTCTTGCCGCCGGATTCATCGGAACACCATTGATATCCATTCTGGCATCCGGTAATATGTCAGGTCCACCATCAATCGGATGACCCAAACCATCAAAGACTCTTCCAAGCATATCCTCAGAAACACCAAGTTCCATACTCTTTCCCAAAAAGCGGACTTTACTGTTGGAAAGATTAATACCGGTAGAGCTTTCAAATAACTGCACCAGGGCATCGGAGCCATTGATTTCCAGAACTTTACATCTTCTGATTTCTCCCGAAGCAAGCTCAATCTCCCCCAGTTCATCATAAGCTACATTTTCTACGCCATGAACAAGCATCAGAGGACCTGCCACTTCCTGAATTGTTCTATACTCTTTAGGCATTCTCTATTTCTCCTTTCTTATGCAGTTTCTATCTATTCTGCACTTCCTCCAAGCAGATTTGCGATTTCTGTATGAAGTTCGTCACTAATCTTATCATATTCTGCTTCTATATTCTCATCCAGTACATATTTGAATCGTCCGATTCTCTCACGCACCGCCATACTAATCAACTTCTGTATGGGAGCTCCCTTTCTCAATGCATGCAAAGCATTATCATAAAAGCCAATTACCAGCTCCATCATCCGAAACTGTTTCTTTAAGGAAGTGTAAGTATCCACTTCGTGGAAAGAGTTCTGATGCAGGAAATCCTCTCGAATGGAACGCGCTGCTTCCATTTTCAGACGGTCTTCTGCAGAAAGTGCGTCCATACCTACCATCTTGACGATTTCTTCCAATTCCGCTTCCTCCTGAAGCAGACTCATCATTCTCTGACGGTATGCCATCCACTGATCTGATACGTTCTCATCAAACCAGCTTCCCATACTATCTGTATACAAAGAATAACTGGTCAGCCAGTTAATCGCCGGAAAGTGACGTTTGTATGCCAATGCTGAATCCAGTCCCCAGAATACTTTCACAATACGAAGGGTTGCCTGAGATACCGGTTCAGAAATATCACCGCCAGGAGGTGATACTGCTCCAATAACAGAAAGAGAACCAACTCTTCCCTCTTTTCCAATGGAAACTACCTTTCCTGCACGTTCATAAAACTGTGCCAGACGGCTTCCCAGATATGCCGGATAACCTTCTTCACCAGGCATTTCCTGTAAACGACCTGACATTTCACGGAGAGCCTCTGCCCAACGTGAAGTAGAATCTGCCATCAAAGCTACGGAATAACCCATATCACGGAAATATTCCGCAATCGTAATACCAGTATAAATAGATGCTTCACGAGCCGCAACCGGCATATCAGATGTATTGGCAATCAATACCGTTCGTTCCATTAATGACTGACCGGTCTTAGGATCTTTCAGCTCTGGAAACTCATTCAAAACGTCTGTCATCTCATTTCCACGCTCTCCGCATCCAATATATACCACAATATCTGCCTCTGCCCATTTTGCCAGCTGATGCTGAATCACTGTCTTACCACTTCCGAATGGTCCGGGAACAGCTGCCACACCGCCTTTTGCAATTGGAAAGAATGTATC
Source organism: uncultured Roseburia sp. (assembly GCA_944381595.1). Taxonomy (GTDB): domain Bacteria; phylum Bacillota; class Clostridia; order Lachnospirales; family Lachnospiraceae; genus CAG-303. The sequence goes on along the minus strand of CALWLV010000029.1, from coordinate 24,506 downwards.
AACCACTCTCTGACCGGTAATCAACGGCACATCCAGCGGCAATTTCTGCTTATACGGTCTTTCCTTACGCACCGGCCATCTCTGCATCATAGTCAGTTCTTTGTCGCCTTCCGCAGTAGATACCACTGCTACCACATCTTCTACCGTGAATTCACCGGACTTAATTTCCTTAATCGTACCTTTCACTCCATGAGGAATCATGATTTTCTGCTGTACCACAATGGTTTCCTGAACTGTTCCAAATACATCTCCAGGTTCTACTTCGTCTCCCGGCTGAAGAACCGGTACAAAATTCCATTTCTTATCTCTCTTTAAGGAAGGAACTTCCACACCACGTTTTAAGTTATTTCCTGCCACTTTCATAATATCATCCAGCGGTCTCTGAATACCATCATAAATGCTGGTAATCAGACCGGGACCCAGTTCCACGGAAAGCGGCATATCTGTGGATTCCACCGGTTCTCCCGGTCTCAAACCGGAAGTCTCTTCATATACCTGTACAGAAGCAAGATCACCATGCATTTCAATAATTTCACCAATCAGTCTCTGCTCACTGACGCGTACCACGTCAAACATATTTGCATCCCGCATTCCCTCGGCAATAACCAAAGGTCCTGCTACTTTTTTTATCGTACCTTTACTCATTTCGATTACTCACACACCTTTCTAATTACCACCAAACAGAATATCGGAGCCTACTGCCTGCTCTACCGTCTTTTTTACATTCTCAACACCGGCGCCGGTATTTCCCGATACCCCCGGAATCTGAATGATTGCCGGATAGAGGGAAGTACTGTACTTCTCAATTTCTTCTGAAATCCGCGATGCCAGTTCCTCTGTTACATAAATTACGGAATAATTATTTTCTGCAAGTGTATGAAGCTGTCTGGTCGCACCTTCCGAGTCAGATACCGGAAATGTATCCAATCCCACAGCAGCAAATCCATAGATACTGTCATAATCACCTAATACTGCAATCTTATACATACATTTCCCTTACCCTTTCCCGGATGGAATCATCAGAAAAACCACTCTGTTTTCCTGACAAAATAATTCGCACCGTTTTTATTTCATTTTCTCTTGCAAGCACATATGCCACCAATGGGCCTACTGAGAACGCATTATATTTCTGCGGTTGTATCGTTTTTATAATACGGTTGTCACACCATCGTTCAAAAGCGGAAGAAGATTCTCGCAGTGCCTCTGCACCTTCTGCATAATCTGTCTCCTCCAGATAGCTGCAGATGCTATCCATTCCATTTAATGCCGCATGACAAAGCTGATCAACATTTACGCTCCTGCACTCTGCCATTGCCTGTTTCATAAAATCCAATGTCTTCCATGTTCTCTGAGAACGTACGGCGATTTTAATATCTGCAACAGCCACAGTGGACTCTGCATACTGCCTGAGAATTTCATTCTTTGCTTTCATTCCGGCCTGGTAGATTGCCTCCAATGCTGCTTTGTCCACGATGATATCACATAACTGACCATCCCTGGTCTGAACCAGAGTCTCATAAGCTTCTCTTGCTGCTTCCTGCATATTCTCCGGCAATGCCTGATAATTTTTTTCTGCAATGATTTTCACCATGGTTTCACCATTGATACTACAGTCATCATAAAAAACCTTTGCACCGGACACTCCAGATACCACCTGTTTAATCGCAGCTTTCAGATTATGAAACAGATTGGTGTAAGATAATACATCAAACACTGACATATCCGGTACCAGTTCCCGCATTGTCTGCCACATCTTTTCCCGCTCTCTGGAAAGCATTGCTTCCCCATCCTGCTCTGTATCACTGTCTCCCCATCCTTTTTCCGTGAGAAACTGAAGACAGCTTTCATATGTCTTACAGGAAATCAGCTGTTCAATGACACTGTTGGAAAACAGGGAATTCTCCTTGGAACGGATTCGTGCAACGGCGTATACATAATTATCTGCCATAATTCAAAAACCCCTTTCCTTAAAATAAATTCTCATGTACCTTGTCAGCCAGATATTCCCTTTCTGAATGGAACAATGCCTGAATGGAGCAGTTTTCCTCAATTCCTCCATATACCAGGACAAATCCTCCGTCAATATTTCTGCTCTCTTTGGAAATTGTCAGGTTTCCACCTTTTTCCTTTGCAACCCGCTCCACCACCTGCTCAAATCCGTCCGGCATACGTTTTCGATCTTTCTCTGAAAAACAGATTTCACCGGTTCTGGCAAGGCAGAACTTTTGAAGCATTTTCTCAATCAAGCCAAAATAAGCCGCATCATCCATATCGAAAATCCGCTGGTATGCTTTGTTTAAAATCTCAGTGATCAACTCCTGCTTCGCATTTAAAATCATCTGTCGCTTCTTCATCTGTGCCGATGCTTTCGCACGTTCTGAGACAGTTTTTCTGTCTTTCTCATCCTTTTGTGCCATTTCTTCTTTCAGCTTCCTGCACTCTTCTTCTGCATTTTTTATGATTTCAGAAGCCTGAGCTTTTGCTTCAACCACCTTTGCTTCTGCTGTTTTTCTGGCTTCTTCCAGAATTTCATCTGTTATTTTATCAATATTGGCCATTTAAGCTTCTCCTTTCTTTGAAAATTTGAAATTGAAACTTAAATCTTATATTTTAATTGATGTCACTGACAAAATTGAAATAAGTAATGCAAGAATTGCGTAAGTTTCTACCATCGCCGGGAAAAGCATGGATTTTGCAAACTGATCCGGTTTTTTTGCCACAATACCAATACTTGCCACTGCAGTTCTTCCCTGGAAAATAGCTGAAATCAAACCAACCAGTCCAATCGGCAGACACGCTGCAAAAATCAGCAATCCTGTCTGAAGGGAAATATCTGCAACTCCGCCGCCTAACAATCCGATATTGGACAATACAATAAAGCCTACCAAAAGTCCGTAAATACCCTGAGTACCCGGAAGCAGCTGTAAGATAAGAACCTTTGCAAACTTGCCCGGATCTTCTGTTACAACTCCTGCTGCCGCCTGACCTGCTATACCTACTCCAATTGCTGAACCGGCGCCTGCCAGTAATACTGCTGTTGCTGCACCAAGAAGTGCAAATACAATTCCTAAATCACTCATATCAATGATCCTCCTTAATTCTCACATATTTTGTATGTTGTTTGAATGGTGCAAATGGTTTTCCACCACCCTCATAAAATTTACCAAAGAATTCCACATACTGAAGACGGTTTGTGTGTACATACGCCCCCAGAAGATTGATTGCCAGATTCATGGTATGTCCAATCAAAAAGACAAAAATAAAGAAAATAGCTCCCAACACTCCGTCTCCCATCATGGACGCCATAGTGTTTACCACCTCTGCGATAACACCCGTTGCCAACCCCAATGCAAGAAGTCTGGAGTAGGACAGTACATCTGACAGCCATCCCGTAATTCCGTAAACATCGTATAATCCCAACGCAATACGCAACGCCGGGTTCTTCTTTCTTCTTCCTGACATCCATATAATTCCAATCAGTCCAACCAAGGTCAGCACCTTTGCAATCACTCCCAGAAATGCCGGAAATACAAATTTCTGTCCCGCTATAGATGCAAATAAATCACTTGGTACCAGAAGCAGAATCAGCCCAATCAGAAATGCAAACCAAAGACCAACATCCCACAGACAATCCAAATATTTGCCATCCCGAATCATCATGTATCCTTTTATGCCCAGTCCCATAAACAGATGTATCAAACCAAACAACATGGAATACAAAAGAAGTCTCATCGGGTCATCCAGTGGCACAAACCATAATGCCGGCAAGGTCACTTCTGTATGGAAGAATGTGGATGCCACCACAGAGATTAAATCTCCAAAGAAACCGCCAAACATCAAGCCCCAGAACAGGGTAGACAAACCACAATAGAAGAACAATCTTATGGATTTCTTCAACCCATCTTCCATGTTCGGAAACTTCAGCAGAACGATACCACAAGCAAGAGATACAATCAAACCGTATGCAGCGTCGGACAACATCAGTCCAAACAAAAATACATAGAAAAATGACATAATAAATGTTGGATCGATTTCTCCCTTATGAGGAAGTCCAAAAGAATCCACGATACCTTCCACCGATTCCGAGAAATGGTTATTGGATAACTGTACCGGTACTTCTTCCTCTTCCGGAATGTCCTCAACCTCCACAAGAGCATCCAGGTTATTCTCTAATTTGTCCACAACTTTCCCTGCATCCCTTTCCGGAACATATCCACTTAGAAAGAATACATTTTGAGACTGTGCCAGTCCACCAAGGACTCCATACTTTTCTGCCCGAATTCGAAAATAATCAGATATAAGACGTAAGTCCTCGCGATTCACCGCAAGATCTGACATCCGGGCTTTGATTTTCTCTGTCTCTTCCTCTAATTGACTGATTTTATCTAATAAAGTTTCAATCCTGTGTTTCGGCGTCTTTCTGGAAAGAAATGGCACTCTTGCAAAACCATGGATACGAAGTGCTTCCTCCACCATGCCAGTATCTCTCTTTAAGCATATCAGAACCAGACAAGTCTGATTTTTAGACGCAGACACAATGGAAATATCTACCGGTGCATCGATTTTCTCTTGTACCAACAGTTCATACACCTGCTCCAGCGTATACTCTCTGTCCAATGTGCCGATTAATACATCCGTCTTCTTCGTTCCGGTTGTATTCATAGGAATGTCCATATTCATCCACGGACGAATATTGTCAATTTTTACCTGCATTTTCAGGATATTGGCATGATTCTCTGCCATTTTCTTTTCCGACTGCACCACTTCATTGGCAACCGACAGATAAAGTCGCTTATTTTCCATGGCCTGATCAAAAATCTGGTGGTCAACATATTTTCTTCCTTCCAGAGAAGATAACATTCCCTGTTTTTCCGGCACATATTTTTGCAAAATCTCCAATGCCTGATCAACCGTTGCCGCAGTTTTCTCAAACTGAAATCTCTGTGCGGAAGTATCCATTTTATGAAACCCCTGTTCATTCCCGGAATCCGGAATAATTTGAATCACTCCCATCGACTGAATGGTCTCCAGAATCTGTTTTCTGTTTTTCTTCATGGAACAGATGTTGATTTTCTGCATTTTTAACACTGCCATCTCTTCATCCCTCCTTTCTGTCTCTTCGGACTAAACAAGCTGAGACAGTACCATATCTATGGTTTCTTCCTCTTTCTTCCCAACAGATTCTTTCAGATTTCTGATTTCTGTCTCAGCTTCCTCCATGCATTTCTTTGTTTCCATTTCATCTTGGAGTTGTGCATATTCCCTAAGAGATGCCATCTTCTGCTTTTCATCCCCGGAAACCTGTTCCACCTTCACCTCTGCCTGCTGTCTTGCATTCTGAATAATTTTCTTACATTCCTCCTCAGAATTCCTCATAATCTGTTCTGCCTGTTCCTCCGCTTCTTTCACCTTGTCCATGACTTCCTGTAACACATAATCACCTCCATTTTATGCAAAATGCTTTATTTTTTTCAAAAAATACAATATCAATTATACAAATTTAATAAAAATATGTCAAGATAAAAGCCTGATTTCTATCAATAATCAAACAGCATACTTGCCATCCGTTCTTTCTGCAGCTCAACGATTAATTCATATAATGTCCAATGGATATTGGTCGGGGTAAGAGTCGCTTTCAAAGAAACCGCCGGAATTCCTGCCCGTTTATATTCTTCCAGAAAACGATCCAGTTCCTGATCATCAAATCCCGAAAAGACAATCACTTCCGGCATTTGAAAATCGGGAGAAGCTTTCATAATCTCCCTTGGCATTTGCGGTAATTTCCCCTTACCTATCAAAATTCCAAGAGACTTATTCGTATCCTGTTTTGTCAATTTTCTGGTATGCCATCCGTGACTTTTGCAAAATGCTGTGAATTCTTTCTCCCTTTTCCACTCCGGCAAATAAAACATTACCATTGGTGTTTCCTTTTTCTGTATCATATTCTTCCTCACTCTACACTTAAAATACAAAATTTTTGTTTTACTGAAACACTGTTATTTTATCATTAATTCCCAAAACACTCAATATATTTGAATTCCGTTTCAAATATATGCACAAAAAAAGCCGGCATTAACCGACTTTCCTTTCACTCACTATTATATAAGAACTGGGCAGAGGTGGATTCGAACCACCGAAGCAAATTGCAGCAGATTTACAGTCTGTCCCCTTTGGCCACTCGGGAATCTGCCCATATGTCAATGCAACTTGCATTGACAAGACAAAATTATAACACAAAACATAAAATAATACAAGTACTTTTATAAATTTTTTTAATTCCAATCCGATATTATGCAATAATCAACGGTTTCTGCTTCTGAACAGTCAAAAATCGCAGCTGATTGTGGCTTCATTCTCACGCACAACTCTCCATTTACCAGACCTACATTTAAGCGTCCCACATTGTATCCGTCTTCTGTGGTTTCTAAAATCCGTTCCGCGCCTCCATTAAAGGAAACCCCGATGAGATATACTTTTATCGTTACATCCTTTTCTACCTCATTATTATTGATAATCGTAACCAGTTTATTTTCTTTATAAAATCTTCCATAAGCAATCACATTATAATCTGCATACAACGGAATAAAGGAGCCTTTCACCAATGCCGGATTCTGCTTATGGATACGAATCACATCCCTGTGAAATTCCAAAAGATCTAAGTCTTCTCTTCCCCATGGATACGCGCGACGGTTATCCGGATCGGTCCATCCGCAAAGTCCTGCTTCATCGCCATAATAAATGGTCGGTGCTCCCGGCCAGGTCATCTGCATGACAACCGCCTCTTTCATCACGGCCTTCTGGATTCCAACATCTGCTTTTTCCGGTCCACAAGAAGAGGTACGTCCCACTCTTCCATTGGTTCTGGTGAGAAATCTGGAATGATCGTGATTCGATAATTCATTCATTGCCACCATAAGGGACTGTGTATGAAATTTTGCCATGTTATAGCGCATGGTATCAAAAAACCAGGTAGCATTTCCTTTCAAGCTTTCATTTCTTTCATCACTGTGCTTCTCCATACCTGTCAGGAACCAGGTAATAGGTTCCATAAATGCATCATAGTTCATAACCGTATCCCACTGGTCTCCCTGCAGCCAGGATACCGGGTCACCATAATGCTCTGCCAGAATAATGGCCTCCGGATTCGCCTCTTTCACCGCTTTACGGAATTTTCTCCAAAATTCGTGATTGTATTCCATGGAACGTCCCAGATCCGCGGCAACATCAAGACGCCATCCATCTGCATTATACGGAGGAGAAACCCACTTTTTTCCAATGCCTATAATATATTCTTCCAGTTCTTTAGAGCCTTCGTAATTCAGTTTCGGCAGGGTATCAAATCCCCACCAGCCATCATAACTGCCGTTTTCCGGCCACTTATCATCATCATTTTCAAAAAAGCGGAAGAAATCATGATACTTACTGTCTTTTGCAATGTAAGCCCCTGATGAATATCCTTCCTGTCCCTCATAGATTTCTTCTCTATCCAGCCATTTATTAAAAGAACCGCAATGATTAAACACACCGTCAATAATCACACGAATTCCCCTTTTGTGAGCTTCCTCTACTACTTTTGCAAACAGCTCATTGCTGGCATCCAAATTTGCTTTCGTTGTGATTCTGGAAATATATTTTTCTGCTTTTTTGTTAGATTTTTCTCCTTCCGGAAGTACATCTCCCGATTCTGTCACGATTTTTCCAAAATGAGGATCAATATTATCATAATCCTGAATATCATATTTATGATTGGAAGGCGATACAAACAATGGATTAAAATAAATCACCTGTATTCCCAGATGCTGCAGATAATCCATCTTATCCAACACACCTTGCAAATCACCTCCATAGAATTCCCTCACTCCCATGGATGCCGGGTACTTATACCAGTCTTTTACCTGCACCGTATAATCGTCCACATAACTATATTCCCGATCTAACACATCATTTGTAGTATCCCCGTTATAAAAACGATCCGTAAAAATCTGATACATCACCGCTCCCTTAGCCCAGTTCGGCGTCTGAAAACCCGGAACCAGCGAAAACTCATATCCCTTGCGCGGTTCATTGGACCATCCAAGTTTATCATAGTAGAAATGCTCAAATTTACCTCTAATTTCAAAATAATAGTCTACTCTGCTGTCTCCTAACAAGTACTGTGTTTCATAATAATCAAACAGTGATGTACTCACAACCAGCTTCATCTGGATTCTTTCTCCGTGAATACACAAATATACCTCTTCTGCATTTGCCTTTGCCGCCCGGAAACGTATCCTTACAGTATCTCCTGTTTGCGGTTCCGATGGAATTACATAACGATCCGTCCCATCACTGAAAAAGGCTTCCTTTCGCAGCATTGGACGTATATTTTGGATATACAATAGTTTTTTGCTGAGTGCACTGAGGTTTTCTATCGATATCATTTTCATCATCCTTTCTGTCTAATTTGCACAAAGTAAAACGGACAGCCAAGGCTGTCCGTTTTAGGAGAAGTTATTTCGTTTTTATGGGGTGTAGCAAAAACTATATAATGTATTGGGGGGTTTTACGATATGTAATATACCATCCTTTTACAAATAAGTGTGCACAAACATCATTATTTTTCAAAATCTTTTTTGTGCAATTTGACTTCCACACCATAAATCAAACAAATAGCACCTCCAAAACAGCCTTTTTATATTCAACTTTAACAAAAAGCCTTTTATATGGTCACTTCTTCTTTCTTTTCTTCGAATAATGCTTCAAACTCTTCCTGATTGATTTTCTCTTTCTCAATCAACAGCTTTGCACATTTTTCTAAAACATCCCTATGTTCGTTAATCAGTTCCTTTGCATGCTGATAACAATCATCCACAATTTTCTTTACTTCGCTATCAATTTTTGCTGCTGTTTCTTCTGCATATCCCCTGCTATGTGCAAGATCTCTGCCAATAAACACTTCTTCTTCGTCATCTCCATATGCAATCAGACCCATTTCCTCAGACATACCAAATTTTGTTACCATAGCTTTGGCATAACTGGTTGCCTGCTTAATATCCTGAGACGCACCTGTGGTAATATCATCAAAAACAATTTCTTCGGCAATTCGTCCACCAAGACTTACCATAATGCTCTGAATCATCTTACCCTTCGTATTAAACATCTCATCCTTTTCCGGAAGAGGCATCGTATAACCTGCTGCTCCATTTCCGGTAGGAATGATGGATACGGTATGTACCGGTCCCACATCCGGAAGAACATGGAATAAGATTGCATGACCAGCCTCATGGTAGGCTGTAATTTCCTTCTCTTTGTCCGAAATCACGCGACTCTTCTTCTCTGTTCCAATTCCAACTTTGATAAAGGACTTGTCAATATCTTCCTGCATAATATATTTTCTATCGTGTTTTGCCGCCTGAATTGCTGCCTCATTCAACAGGTTTTCCAGATCTGCTCCTGCAAATCCTGCTGTTGTCTGTGCAACACGCTCCAAATCCACATTCTCGCCCAGCGGTTTATTTTTCGCATGGACTTCCAAAATTTCCTCTCTTCCCTTGACATCCGGTCTTCCTACATAAATCTTGCGGTCAAATCTTCCCGGTCTTAAAATCGCAGGATCCAGAATATCCACACGGTTGGTTGCCGCCATCACAATAATTCCTTCATTGACGCCAAAACCATCCATTTCTACCAGAAGCTGATTCAATGTCTGTTCTCTTTCATCATGGCCACCGCCCATACCGGTGCCTCTTCTTCTTGCCACTGCATCAATTTCATCGATAAATACAATACAAGGTGCATTTTTCTTTGCTTCCTCAAATAAATCCCTGACTCTTGACGCACCGACACCCACAAACATTTCCACAAAATCAGATCCTGAAATGCTGAAAAATGGTACTCCTGCCTCACCGGCAATGGCTTTTGCCAGCAATGTCTTACCGGTTCCCGGAGGTCCTACTAAAATCACACCCTTCGGAATTCTTGCCCCTACCTCGATATACTTGGAAGGATATTTTAAGAAATCTACGATTTCTTCCAATTCGTCCTTCTCTTCTCTTAATCCTGCCACATTTTCAAATGTGTATTTCTTTGAATCCGGATTCATAAGTTTTGCACGACTTTTTCCAAAATTCATCATTTTAGAATTTCCACCGCCGCCTGTATTTGGATTCATCATAGAAATCAACATAAATACCATCACAGCCACAATCAACACTGGCAAAACTGTGGTCAGAAATACACTGTCTCTCTGCACATCATCCAGAGAATATTCCACATCTGTTTCATCCAGCATGTCAATGACTTCATTTACATCTGACACATACAGCTTCTTTTCGCTGTTATCCTCAAATTTAATCTGCACATATCCGGTAGGCACTTCTTTATTCTGTACAATCGTACATTCTACAACCTTATCATTCTGCAAATCATCCTGAAAATCCTTTAAATTATAATCAGATCCTGTCACACTCGCCATCTTGAATAGCATATAAACCGCTATAACTACCAGTATCAGCGCCACATAAAATCCTATTCCACCCGTCTTCTTCTTTTCCAAAACCTATACCTCCTCAAATTCTATGACTCCGATATATGGAAGATTTCGATACTTCTGATTATAATCCAGTCCGTATCCAACCACAAATTTATCCGGAACTTTAAAACATGCATGGTCCACCTGTATATCTGTCACTCTTCCATCCGGCTTATCCAAAAGTGTGCAAAGTTTCACACTGGAAGCGCCTCTTTGACGGAACATATCAAGCAAAACGCTGAGTGTTCTTCCGGTATCTACAATATCTTCTACCACAAGTACATCTTTTCCTTCCACGGATTCATCCAGATCCTTGATGATTTTGACCTTACTTGTACTTTGTGTTCCTTCATAGCTGGATACAGCCATAAAATCCATACTAACCGGAACTGAAATTCTCTTTGCCAGTTCTGTCATGAAGAAAACTCCACCTTTGAGTACACAAATCATATGAATTTCTCTTCCTGCGTACTCTCTGCTGATCTTCTCTCCCATTTCCCTTATTTTCCTGTCTACTTCCTCTTCGCTAATCAATACTTTAATGTTCTCTTTCTTCATGTCTTTCCTTATCTTTCCTACTTCTGTTCTTTTTCATCATATGTAATCTGCACAATGGCACGAGTTTTCTCAGATATTTTACACCGTTCGCTAATCCGGTATCCAACGACCCAGAAAATCTCATTTCCCTTTGCCACAAGCAGAATATGATCTCGTTCTTCTCTTGGTATCTTTAAGTCAATAAAATAATCCTTGAGTTTTTTTCGTCCCCCATGACGGTTTACCACAATGTAGTCCCCCTCTCTGCGGGTACGAATTTCAAACGTATCACTTAGTATATCATAATCCAGCCATTTCGTATAGATTTTTTCTGGAATTTTAATAAATGAATCCACATTTTTTTTCATTTTAATCGAAAATGTGCCCCTGTCACTTTCCAATATGATTTCTTCATTTTCTTTCAATTTTTCCGTTTCACATATCAGAATTTCCTGTTTTTCTTTTGTTTTTTCCTCTCTGTACAGCCGCAAATATCCATACTGCCTGTCACAAACAAGATGATAGGGAAGATTGCACTGTTTCCCTGTCTCGCTTTCCAACAGTGCCATAATCATCGTAATATGAGCCGCTGTAATATCCTTTAGTTTCCCTACCAGTTGTTCAATCCCATGGCGAAGGACCATTTTGCAGATAACAGGCTGCAAAGTGCTCAGGCAATCTATGGAAATATATAATTTTCCTCCTTTTCTTTCCACCATCTGTCCATATGCCTGCTCCATCTCACGGTTCATGTATGTAAAAACCTCATTTAAATGATCGGCTGTCTGAGTAATATGTTTCCCGGCTTGTTCATTGATTTCTTCTCTGATATAGGGCAGCACCCGGTTTCGTATTTTATTTCTGGTATAAAAGGTTTCCTCATTGGTGGCGTCTGTTCTATAATCTATTCCATTTTCCTGCAGATATTCCAGAATCTCTGCTCTCTCAAGGCATAAAACAGGCCGGATAATCTGCCCCCTTACCGGTTTTATTCCCGTAAGGCCTGCAATACCGCTTCCCCGAAACAAATTCAATAGAAATGTCTCGCTGTTATCATCGCTATTATGTGCCACAGCTATTTTTCCAGGTTTCCCACATTCTTGCAGCACCTGATAAAATGCATCGTAGCGTACTTTTCTCCCTGCTTCCTCTCCTGACATATGCCAGGCCTGAGCCAGTTGTTCCACTGCATAAGCAAATCCATGAAACGCAAGCCTGTGCTGTCTGCAATAGTTTTCCACAAATGCCATGTCTTCATCTGCATCTTTTCCACGAAGTCCATGGTGAATATGCACCACATGAAGTTCATACCCATATGTCTGACGAAAGTCCATCAGCAGATGAAGCAGACACATGGAGTCCGGACCTCCGGAAACTCCCACCACCACACATTCCGTATTCTCCAGCATCTGATAACGGGTGATATAGGATGCTACCTTTTTTCTTTTGTCCATCACAATATTCTCCTTCTGTTTTATGCACACTTATCCCAGATGCCTGTTACCAGCACTGTCATATCATCATCTTTTTCCCGTCCCGTATGGGCCAGTGCTTTTTTCAAAATTTCTTTTGCCATTTCCTCCGGTTTTCCTTCCTTAATTCCCAATATAATCTCACCAATGGTTTTTTCCTTATCTTCTTCCTCAATCGATTCCATAATTCCATCGGACATCATAATAACAAAATCACCATCATATAATTTTTTGGATGTGGTCTCAATATCCGCACATCCGGTACTGCCAATTGGCAGTGAAGTGGATTTAATGGCTTCCACCCATTTCCCTCTTTTCACAAAGGTGGAAGCCGCTCCCAGCTTCATAAAATCACATACACCGGAATACATATCGATAATTCCCATATCCAGTGCCGCCGGATTTGCCACATCGGAATCTATGGTAAATACGCTGTTAATCAGTCGGATTGCTGCCTCTTCGCTGAAACCGCCTTTCATCATTTCCTCCAGAAGGTCCATCACAACTTCACTTTCCTTATAGGCCTTCATTCCATGCCCCATACCATCTGATACACTGACCAGAGTCTGTCCGGAATCCAGCTCCATGCAGGTGAAATTATCGCCGGAAATCTCTTTTTCATCCTTCACCCGCTTGGCCGCTCCATGAAGAACAAAGAAATTGGGTTCTTCCACAAAGGTGTATGTACGATATTCCGAAGCTATAACTGCGTAGGCATTTTTCCTGAATTCCACATTTTTTCCAATCACACTGCTTATGAGTTCTGCCACTTCCTTTACAGTCACCTTCTGCTTTCCGGCCTTTAAGATGATATTTACCTCATCGATTCCCCTTCTGTTATTTAAAATCACCATATTTTTCAGCGTAATCCCCTTTTGTTTTAACAGCTTTCTCAGTCTCTGCTCTTTCCCCGGCTCCAGCGAAACAAAAACATAGGAATCCGACGTCACATCTTTCAAAATACCTGACATTTCCTTTAATTGCATGGCCACCGCACTTCTATTTTCTTCCAGCTTCTTCTTCCATATTTCGTTGATGACAGCTGCTTCCCCTGAAAAGTCCGCCCCTTCTTTCTGCCATTTTCCAAATTGGTCAATACTCCGGGACATTTTTTCAAAAGATTCCGCCATCAACCGGATCTTTTCTTCATAATTTCCTGCTATTTTCTCCGTTTTATTCCGATCCTCCTGCCTTCTTTTCAGCTTGCTGCCATACTTGATTCTGTCTTCACCCAGAAAAATTTCTATCAGTTTTCCAAATAATGCAGTCATTGAAAATACCAATATGGTACTGAGAGCCACCACTGCATAGCGTTTTGCATTTCCCTGCTCCATCAGGACATCTGTACACTCCATCAGTCCATAGGAAAGTGCCGTTGCCAGTGCCGCCACATAAGGATTGACCTGCCTGGTTCCTTTATCCATATATTTCGCAGTTACAATGAATGCCGTTGTCAGAAACATGACGATTGCGTATTTGAACGTATTCAGAAATCCATACTGCATATAAATAGCTGCCAAAAATAACGGAATACCCGGAACTGCCATAAGACTGCTGCCCTGAATTGCTCCATATGCCGCCATACCAACCGGATTCATTCCATATAGACTGATTCCTGTCATTCCTGCTCCCAGCGCACTTGCTGCCAACGATTTTACAAATTTTGTTTTCATAATATGTACCTCCACAATATAAATATTTCTCCACAAGCAGGTCTGACGAACCTGTTTGTCTCGTGATGTGAAGTATACTCATTTGTTTTTGCGGATATTGTCAAAAAAATAAGTGATTTCAAAAAACTTTCAGACAAAATTCTTTGAAATCACCTTTTTATGAAGTTCAAAATCGAATCGACGAACCCATGTTTAATTCTCAGGCTTATAGATAATCTCATCCGGATATACAAATCCTATCTGCTTCGCCACTTCTTCCACATACTTCTTAGTCTGTACATAGACTCTTCGTTCTTCCAAATCTTGCGCTTCTTCTTTCTCTTCTTCTAACTGTGTGGTCAGCTGTGTCTCCTGCCGTTCCAGTGATTTCAATTCAGCTTTGGAATCCCGGATCTGCATATACATAATCACAGCAAAGAAAAGCACAATCAGACTAATCCCCAATGTTACTAACTTTCCTTTTTTCTTTTTTCTCGTCATTATGCTTTCCATGTTTTACCCTTACACCTTCAATCTTAATTTTTGCTAATTTCACAATCCACACAAATGGTCCGCGTACCACTCGCAGGATGGTGATAATCATTATTTTAGCCCATTTCAATGGCTTTTTCAATAGGTAGGTCAAAAAAAACCTCAAAATCTTTGATAACCATTGCACCAACCATGGGCTAAAGCTTTTGTGATAAGAACAGGCTCCAAGCAGGAGTGCCAGAAAGATATATCCTCTCAGTACCCCATCATTAGACTGGAATACCATGGAAAAAACCATAATTCCAGCTGCAACCCAGAAAATATAGTCCTGAATCCCAACTACCACATCAGAATGTTTCACTACCCTTCGAAGGATTCTTAACACATCATACAGCACTGCTATCATCATTCCATTCCAGGCTGCTTCCAAAAAAATGCTAACCTCATCCCGTATAAAATCACTCATAGCTATTTAAACAGCCTTCCGAGCAGTGGTTCTTTGCTTTTCCTGTATTTATCAAAATCAGAATATGTAAAGGAATCTATCATGCCTTCCACATCTGTTTCCTTCTTTTCCAATGTCAATCTCTTAATGTGCAAATCCTTTCCGGTAATGGTCAGCATCCCCATCTCTGTCTCCAACAGCACGGTCTCCGTATCAAAGGAAATCACATCTTTCACTCCGGTTAGAAAACAATCTTTGCGGTTCACCATCTGCATTTTATGGCTTCCGGTGTATTTCTGTTCCTCCATGCACTTGTGGGTCCTTCTCTGATCATGATTAATACTATCATATTTTTTATCAGGCGATTTTATTACAAATCTTTATACATTTCTTTCGCTTCTTCTTTCTTCACAGTTTCCTGAACAGAAGTCACTTCCACTTTCACATTTCTGGTACCAAACTGAATCTCAATGATATCTCCTACTTTCACTTCAGCACCGGCTTTCGCCTGTTTCCCATTGATGGATACCCGGCCTGCATCACAGGCTTCATTGGCAACTGTTCTGCGCTTAATTAATCTTGATACCTTTAAATATTTATCTAATCTCATATTTTTCTCCCTTCTTAAACGGATAATTTCACATGGTACAGTATAGCATAATATTCCAGAAAATGATATGGTTTAAGTATAAAATTCCTGAACTTACAAATAATAGTTCCATGACACTGATTTAAAGTTTCAAGTCTAAAACTAATTATTATGAATGAAGGAAAGGTTTATTATGAAAGCAACAGGTATTGTACGGCGTGTGGATGATTTAGGCCGCGTGGTAGTTCCAAAAGAAATTCGTAAAACATTAAAAATCCGGGAAGGAGACCCTGTGGAAATCTTTACGGATCGGGAAGGGCAGATTATCCTCAAGAAATATTCTCCTATTGGAGAAATGGTTGATTTTGCCAGAATTTATGCCGAAAGTATGTCAAAGATTGCCGGGCATCGGGTGATGGTCACGGATCGGGAAAAAGTCATCGCAGTAGCCGGAGGGGTACGAAAAGACTATCTCGACCGCAACATCAGCAGGGAAATGGAAAACATCATGGAGAATCGCATGGCCGTAGATAGTTCAAAAACAAAAAAACTGTTCAGCGTAGTGGACGGGGAAGAACCTATGGGACAACAGCAGATTGTCTATCCCATTCTTTGCGATGGAGATGTCATCGGCAGTATTATCATGCTGGGCAATGAAAAAAGCAACGAACTCTGCGAAACGGAAAACAAAATTGCAGGGGTTGCAGCAGCTTTTTTAGGACGCCAGATGGAGGGTTAAAAACACATTCCCGGCGGCAGCAGGAAAATTTCAATATTCTATGCGAATTTTCTTGACAAATCAACAAAAACCATATATAAATATGATTATGGGTTTAAGCAGAGAAGCGGACACCCCTCAAGAGGGCCTATCAGATACGGGCTTAAAATATAATAAAAATGTAATAATACATTAGAGGAGGATTTTATTCATGAACAAGGCTGAATTAGTATCAGCTATCGCTGAAAAGACTGAATTATCTAAGAAGGATGCTGAAAAGGCTTTAAAGGCTTTTATCGACGTTGTAACAGAAGAATTAAAGAAGGGTGAAAAGGTTCAGTTAGTTGGATTTGGTACATTCGAAACATCTAAGAGAGCTGCAAGAGAAGGAAGAAACCCTCAGACAGGCGAAACAATGAAGATTGCTGCTTCCGTAGCACCTAAATTCAAAGCTGGTAAGGCTTTAAAGGACGCTATGAACTAAGATCAGGTTTTCTATGAGTAAAAAAGGAGCTGCCCACCGGCAACTCCTTTTTCCATTATTCGATTGTAATATATTTCTTCTCTTCTACTTCCGACTTTGCAACTGTCTTCGGAATATACAGTTTTAAAATACCATGTTTAAATTCACCCTTAATATCCTCTTCCTTCAAGTGATCTCCCACATAGAAGGTTCTCTCACAGGCGCCGGTATAACGTTCTCTGCGAATGTAGTTTGCTTTTTTCTTTTCTTCCTCATGTTCCATACCCTTCTCTGCATGGATGGTCAGATATCCATTATCCAATGTGGCATGAACCTCTTCTTTCTTAAATCCCGGAAGATCCATCTCTAATTCATAGCCTTCCTCTGACTCCCTGATATCTGTTTTCATCAAGTCTTTTCCTCTTCTGCCATAAAGCTTCTTCTCTGCTCTCTTCATATCTTTATCATTATAAAATGGGAATCCGAAATCATCGAAAAAGTCATCAAATACATGGTCATCAAAAATTCTTGGTACTAACATAAGTCCTTCCTCCTTATCAATAAAGCTTTCTATGGTTCCATCTGTTATCCTTCAATGGCAATATGCTGTTTCTGTTCTACCTGTGGTTTGTCCTCTTTCTTAGGAACATACAGTTTCAACATACCATCTTCAAATTTTGCCTTAATGTCTTCCTGTGATACCTGATCTCCTACATAAAAGCTTCTGCTGCAGGAGCCGCTATAACGTTCTCTGCGGATATAATGTCCATCGTTATCCTTCTCATCATTACTCTTATTGACAACTGCATGGATGGTAAGGTAACCGTCTTTTAATTCTGCCTGCACATCTTCTTTCGCACAACCAGGCATATTGATGGTCAATTCATATCCCTGATCTTTTTCCTCAATGTCTGTTTTCATAATATCTCTGACACCATAGCGTTCCATTGGTGTGTCAAAAAAGCTATCAAAAAAGTTTTCTCCAAAAATACTAGGCATTAACATAAGTCATCTCTCCTTTTCAATAAAAAATCATACTTACTTTCAAGTTTCCTAGAACCCGGAGCGTTGGGATTTTTCATTCCTTTCCTTTGTTCTGATTATGTTATAACACTTTTTGTTAGCAGTGTCAAGAGGTGAGTGCTAATTCTTTTGTGAAAAAAGTGTGAAGTTCTGTTGGTTTATATTATTATCTAACGCTTTTTATATAAAATTATTTCCGGCTCTTCTCCATTACAGCCATATTCGCAGACTAATATATAATTTTTATCAGCAACAACTCCATAGCACCTCTCCTTTTCGGATACCTCAATTTGATTGCCTAAATACACATAGTTATCCCTTAGCAGTTTTACAGTCTGCCCGTTTGCGAGCGGGTATTCCAGATTAACAAAAAAACCATTTAATAGATTAAGGTCGTTAACCACAAGGCCCTTTATTCCAAGTGCGTTAATCTCTGAAATCAAATGCTCCTTAAAATGTAAAAATCCATCCAGTCCATCATGCTCGATACATTCCGCAGCAATACAATTTCCGCCAAAAGGATGTCCCTTTACGTTTGGGCAACCACCACATTCCCCCTGATGGTTGCACTTATCACAACAGTCTCTACCACAAAGTGATTTCATATATATCCCTCCAAACTACTATTTATATTACCTATTATAAAAATGATTGTTTTCAATTAGATATGTATTATTTTCTTTTACCCATTGATTCATTGCCTTTGATTTAGGAATTTTCATTTCTATTTTTCCATTGTTTAACTGTAATTGTATTTCGTCTTCCATAATCAACCCTTTTTTAAAATTAAAACTTTTTAAGTCATTCCAAGCAACAAATGATTTTCCCAATACTTTATATTTATTATTCAAATCTAACGGGAAGAAAGTTATTCCAGTCTTATCAAAGTATATAAAAAATGGCTGAAATTGTTCAACTGAATATATAGTTACACCAGCCAATGGTAAAACCCATTTCATTTTCATTTTAGGATGTCCAAATGTAATTGCTTTTTCATCTTTTAAATCAAATTTTTCGATTACTTCTTTTAATTGTTCATCTAACATAACTTTTCCTCCATTCTTTCAAAAATATCGCTATTTTATAGTAAATATTACATATTAATTGTAACACATAAAAACACAATATGATAGATATCATGCCAGAATATTATAGATGATTTTAGATAAATCTCATTTATATATTTTAACATATATTATTTTAAAAATAAAAATGGAAGTTTGATACTTCCTTTAAACAAGCTATTTGTTGCTTATTTTTTCGTCAAATTTTTTGTTTTTATATATTCTATTTTTTGCTAGTTGTGGTATAATACTATGCAAAGAAAAGGGAAAGCTTACTATGTGGTAGTTAAGCAAATAAAAATTTCAATTTCAAGAAATTATGACTTCTTAACAGAGGTTACAGCACTTTAATAAAATCCTCCGAACCCCTTGAAAATAAGGGATTTATCGCACTGTGTCGGTTTTATCCCTTTCGTGCAGATGATGAGAAGGGCCGTGCGCCGAGAGCACTATATGAGAAATATGGATTCGTAGAAGACGAACTTGTAGAAGAAATGGGGTACCCAAACCAGAAATATATTCTTCATCCCGCCGATTATTACTTGATCCCGGGAGGCGTTTTGAAAGCAGATGAAACCCCTGAAGAATGTTGTACTCGTGAGGTTTGTGAAGAAACGGGATATATTGTAAAACCTGTTTTTCATTTTCTTACGATAAACGAATACTATGAAGAGTATAAATTTATAAGCCACTACTTTCTCTGTGAACTCTACTCCCTAACTGTTTGGCAGGATCCTTTACAAAGACAAAATATCCTTTGCACCAACTATTTGTTTTTGCAAAAGGTGTATTTCGCTCCCAAACGCCGAGGGCTTATTACTCTCCGAAAAAGCTGTTGTATTCAGGAGAAATAAAATACCCTTGTTTCAGCTCGTAAGGGAAAAAACAAAGGCAAACAGATAAGGTTTGAACTAAAAACAGGCGTGAAACCTTGAAAAATCAATAGTTGTTTAGGATTGGATAGTTAAATTAGAATTTGTAGAGGAAGACAATTATGAAAAATATACTTGAATGTAAAGGAGAACTTGTAAGCGTAAATGGTCATAACATTCATATATATAGGCAGGGAGATATAAATAACCCAAAACTTGTCTTGATGGCGGGGTCTGCAACAGTTGCACCTATATATGATTTTAAAGTTCTTTATGAAAAATTATCGAATGACTTTAGAGTTATTGTGATAGAAAAATTTGGTTATGGATATTCTGAAATATATGATTCTCCTGGAGATATAGATAGTCTTGTTTCAATTCAAAAACAGGCATTGGATATTATTGGAGAAAAAAGCCCGTACATTTTAATGCCACATTCAATGTCTGGCTTGGAAGCCTTAAGATGGAAACAAATGTATTCAGATGATGTAAGTGCAATAATTGGAAATGATATGGCAACCCCGTTAACTTATAGTGTATGGACGGCAGAAAAGGTTGCCAAAAAAGTAAAATTGATGAAGAACACAACGAAGTATGGGGTTTCGAGATTTTTATGCCAGCTGAATAATCGAAGTTTGACTAAGGAAGAAATAAAGCAGCATAGACTATTGAGAAAAAGAAATGCTTTTAATATTTGTTATATCAACGAAGCAAATAGTGTAATGAGTAATGTTGAAATTGTAAGAAGCAATGGATATAGAAGATGTCCTGCATTATTGTTTTCTTCCAATGGATATCCGATGTCGGAGCATTGGACTAAGTGTCAAAAAGAATTTGCGGAAGTACTTAATGCTAAATTGGTCAGTTATGATTGTGGTCATTACATTCATCATTTTAAAAGCGAAGAAATGAGTAAGGAGATAATTGATTTTGTAAATTCTTTAGAGAGATAAATCCCAGTTTGTGGGGTCAAGTGTTTCTTTTCCAGTGTCCGCCCAAGTGGTTATACACTTCCACCAGGTTACTCTTACTTGTCTACTTTTTTCAACCAAAATCCATGAAGACTTTTTTTGATTCCTTGAATTCGTAGTAATGATTCCCTTTTTTCGCACATCCATACTGTTCAATATATTTTACTATATATCCTAACCAAATTGGTTAAGATATTGTTAGGATAATGGTCAGGATGCCGACCATCATCTCTCAACAACCCCAAATACAGCACACAAGCTCCTGTAATTTTTTCAAAACTTCTTCCCCATGCCTCAATCATACCATTTTTAAAGAATACTTCCACCACTTTGGGTGGTAAACGGCTTTGAAGAATATTTCACGAAAAGCATCCTTAATATTTCAAATCTTTACATATCTTTGATTCCTGCTGTTAGGCTTATCCGGAATTGTCATGCGGATAAGATTCATATCTGTTGCCGGCCGCAAATAATTTCTGCGGAAACCTTCTTTAGATTTCAACCCCAGTTTTTCCATCAGTGCTTTGCTTGTATAAGGAATATCATATTCCATAACATCAAGCAGCTTCTTAATGTATTCCGAAAGTTGCTCATTATCCTCACTAATCTGAACAGAAATTTCATCCAGAATCTTATCAATTTGTGACAGCATAAACTCAATAAAAATCGTAGATGCACCATCTACATGGCATTTAGCAATCGCATCATAATATTTGTCCTGAAATTTCTCGATTTGACTCTCAATTGGAATAAATTCAAATACCGGCTTCCACTTGGAAAGGATAGCAGTATGCCATAATCTTGCCATTCTGCCATTACCATCAGAAAACGGATGGATAAAAACAAATTCATAATGAAATACGCTGCTTAAAATAAGAGGATGAACACCATTTTGTGCTTCTTTCATCCAACCAAAAAGCTCATCCATTAACTGAGGAACGAATCGTGCAGGCGGTGCCATAAAAATGCACTGATCGCCGTTAAAGACACCTTCCTCACCCCGACGGAAATCACCGGATTCTTCTACAATATATTTGGTCATTATGCCATGGAATTTTTTCAAATCTCTTATGCTGTATGGATTAATCTCGGAAACCTTCTCATAGGCGGCATAAGCATTTTTTACTTCCTGAATTTCCTTTTGTTCACCAAGAACTGTCTTTCCATTGATTACATCTCTAACTTGCCCCAAAGAAAGAGAATTCGCTTCAATCTTCAACGAAGAATGAATGGACTTGATACGATTGTTTCTTCTCAGATGTGGTTTGGATTCTAAATGACTGGTTGCCGTAATTCGTCCAATCTTTTCTGAAATAGAAGATACATATGATAATATTTCGTTTGTTATTGTAAAAGGCGGTTTATAATCTCCCATGACATCACCTCCATGTACTTGCGTATTATCTTACGCACTTTCTTCCTCTATTATACAGTAAATTGAACTTTTTTCAACACCCATATGAGGTAATCTCCATTTGGTGTTGGTTAACAAGTTGTGGTATAATACTATGAAAAGACAAGGGATAGCTTACTATGTAGCAATTAAGCAATAAAAATTTGTGAAGGAGGCATATATTATGAATATAGGATTTTGGCTATGTGGAATTTTGATTATTCCATTTGCAATGATAGGAGTATTATTTGCAATATTCAAAGAAAAAGCGGCTCAATTCGTTTCGGGATTTAATTCGTTGTCAAAAGAAGAACAAGCATTGTATGATAAAGCCTATATTTCTCGTGATGTGAGAAATCAGTGCTTTACATGGGCTGCTATAATGTTAATTGGGGCAGTGCTATCTTATTTTTTAACACCATATATGGCTATCCCGGCTTTTGGTATTTGGTTGGTTTTATTTTTTAAAGATGTTCATTTTGACCCTCATAAAGCATTTGAAAAATATTTATTAAAATAAGTGCCCGGTGCTCCGGGCATCCTTCAAAACGCTATTCTTGAATTACGAACAAGAAAAACCAGCTACATCTCACAAGAGACGCGTGTGAATCCTTTTGTGAAAAAATGTGAAATTATATATCTCTTTCCACGAAATGAATATTAGAGTTATCCCAATATTTTTTATAAACTCTATCTTTCTGTTCGTCAAAATTTAATTGATACATACGAAACGTAACTAAGATATCTTTTGGCTGCCATTGCTCTTCATAGGAATATTGATATTTCATTCCAACATTCTTCATCACACCACCGCTTCGTGGATTGTTGCGGTCATGGGTCGCTGTAATATAAGGAAGCCCATCTTTTTTCACTTGTGCAATCACTGCTTTCCCGGCTTCCGTCATAATGCCCCGGTGCCAGAACTCTTTTCGCAGTCCATAGCCAAAGTCATGATGGTCTTCCATACTGACATTGATATAACCGATAGGAATATTATCTTTTTTCAGACAAACAGCGTAGGCATACGCCTGTGGCTGTGCATATTTTGATGCGTATCTTTCCTCAAAAAATAATCGTGCTTCCTCAATGCTTTTTAACGGAAACCATGGCAGAAATTGATTGACTTCTTCGTCACTGTAAATTTGGTACATGGCTTCTATATCATTTTCAGTAAACCTTCTTAATATTAAACGTTCCGTTTCCAGTGTTGGTGTGTTCATTTTTCCTCCTGTTTTCTATCTTTTCTGCCAACTCGAGGATTTTTCGATGAATTACTTTGATTGTTTTTCTAAATTCCTCGTCACTTTTTCCAGTGGGATCCTGCAATCCCCAATCTTCCCTGTATTTACATGGGATATGAGGACAATGTACATTACACCCCATTGTAATAACGATATCTACAGGGGGAATATCGGATAATAACTTGGAATATTGTGTTAATTCCATATCTATTTGATATATTTCTTTCATCAGACGAACAGCATCCTGATTGATTTGGGGTTTTCTCTCCGTTCCGGCAGAATAACTCTCAAAAACATCTGACGCCAAATACTTTCCCAATGCCTCTGCAATTTGACTGCGACAGGAGTTGTGTACACAAACAAAAGCTACTTTCAGTAATCTGTTTTTCATTGTTACATACCTACCTTATAATCATAGATGATAAACTTAATGTGGTAACTGCCATCATAAAAAAGTATGATTCCAAAAAAAGCCATCCGAAGATGGCTCTTTCTATTTACAGCAATGCAAATGTTTGCCCTTATCTGGAGTTGTTAATTCTAAAAGACGTTTCACGGCATATTGGCTGCCTTCTGTATTAAGACTGTAATGTGTCCATTTACCCTCCTGTCTGCTCTTCACAATTCCTGACTCACAAAGTATTTTCATGTGATAGGATAATGCAGACTGTCCGATACCCATACTTTCAATTAATACACAAGCGCATTTCTCTCCGCTTTGCAAAAGCTCCAGTATGTGGATTCTTTTTTCATCACACAGTGCTTTAAAAATCTTTGCGTCTCTTGTATAATCCTTTTCCATAACAGATACCTCATATCAAATATTTTTGATGTATTTATTGTATCTTCTTTTGCCACTTTTGTCAATGTATTTCAATTTTATGCAAACTGACTATAGTACAGTGTTGCATAAGCTCCTTTCTTCTTCAAAAGTTCCTAGGCGTTTGCGAAACGCCAGAACCCGCATAAATACAGGATTCTTTTTGTTGCAAAATAAAACAACTCCTCACTGATTTATGGTATAATTGAGATGTCCAGTAACAATTAACCATATCCACCAGTAA
>CALWLV010000028.1 GCA_944381595.1 uncultured Roseburia sp. | reverse complement strand
CTGGAAAAGCCTTTTGGGGTCATTTAAAAGCTTCTATCATGAAGATTCTGGAAGGTGTTTTTGGCAGCAGAATTGGAAAAGAATTCAAATCCACTGCTTTTATTCGTGATTTTCAGGATGAATCTTATCGCATCAGAAAGAAGGAGAAAGGCATTCGCACGGTACGTAAGCGCTATAAGGATATGGATAACCGGGAACGTATCCGGTATTTTTACCGTGGATTACTGAAAAAACAATGGAAAAAAGGATTTTCGTTCTCGTTTAGCAATACGGCAAATGAAATTGGAAGAAAGATGGAAGAGGAAAAACGTATCTCAGAAAAGGGAAGAATTTTCTTCCATCAGTATAACGAAGCCAGATACAATATGGATGCGGATATTACTTCTGAGGAAGTGGAAAAAATAAAAAGAATATATAAAAATCCCAAAATTTAAGGAAATTTTAGAAAAAAAGTTAATGACAAGATAGAATTAGTATGATATACTAAGCTGATGTTTAAGGCGTTTAAGGAGGAAATTATAAAATGAGTTTACAAGTTGATAAGTTAGAAAAGAATATGGCGAAACTTACCATAGAAGTTACAGCAGAAGAATTTGAGAAAGCTGTAGAGAAGTCATATCAGAAAAATAAGAATAAAATGAGCATTCCTGGTTTCAGAAAGGGTAAAGTGCCTCGCAAGATGCTTGAGAAGATGTATGGAGCACAGATTTTCTTTGAAGATGCAATCAATGATCTGATTCCTGAAGTATACAGCAGAGAAGTAATGGAAGCAAAGGATCTGGAAATTGTTTCCCAGCCTAAGATTGATGTAACACAGGCTGAATCCGGAAAGCCTTTCATCTTTACAGCAGAAGTAGCTTTGAAGCCGGAAGTAGAATTAGGACAGTATAAGGGACTGGCTATTGAGAAGAAGAGCACAGAAGTGACAGATGAAGATGTCAATGCTGAAATTGAGAGAGTAAGAAAGGAAAACTCCAGAACTGTAACAGTAGAAGACAGAGCTGTTCAGGATGGTGATATTACTACAATCGATTTCGAAGGATTTGTTGATGGAGTTGCTTTTGAAGGTGGAAAGGGAACAGATTATCCACTTACAATTGGTTCACATTCTTTCATTGATACATTTGAAGAACAGTTGATTGGAAAAAATCTGAATGAAGAAGTGGAAGTAAATGTTACATTCCCAGAAGATTATCATGCAAAAGATCTTGCAGGTAAGCCGGCAATGTTCAAAGTAACAGTAAAAGAAATCAAGGCAGTAGAATTACCGGAAGTGGATGATGATTTTGCACAGGACGTATCTGAATTTGATACTTTAGAGGAATATAAGAACGATCTTAGAACAAAGTTGGCAGAGCAGAAAGAAACAGAAGCAAAGAATGAAATGGAAGACAAGGCTATCGCAGCAGTCATTGAAGGTGCTAAGATGGATATTCCGGATCCAATGATTGACCTTCAGGTAAGACAGATGGCTGATAACTTCGCAAGAAGAATCCAGAGCCAGGGAATTTCATGGGAACAGTACTGCCAGTTTACAGGAATGACTGCAGACAAGCTCTTTGAACAGATGAGACCACAGGCATTAAAGTCCATTCAGAGCAGATTGGTATTAGAAGCAATTGTGGCAGCTGAAAATATTCAGGCATCAGAAGAAGATTTCGAAGCAGAAATTGCTAAGATGGCAGAAGCATATAAGATGGAAACAGATAAGATCAAAGAAATGATGGGAGAAGAAGAGAAAGCTTCTATCATGAAAGATCTTGCTGTAGCAAAGGCAGCAGAATTTGTTGTTGCAAATATTGCTTAAGTAACATAGACAGGAATGACAGGGAGAATGGCATAATCCATTCCTCCCTTTCATACTATAGGAATCGTATTTGATGGAGGTATAGTAGATGAGTTTAGTACCATATGTCATTGAACAGACAAGCAGAGGGGAAAGATCCTATGATATCTATTCAAGACTTTTAAAAGAAAGAATTATTTTTTTGGGTGAGGAAGTAAATGAAACAACAGCAAGTCTGATTGTTGCACAGTTACTTTTCCTGGAATCAGAAGATCCGAACAAGGATATTCAATTCTATATCAATAGTCCGGGTGGTTCTGTGACAGCGGGAATGGCTATTTATGATACCATGAACTATATTAAATGTGATGTATCCACATTATGTATGGGAATGGCAGCAAGTATGGGCGCATTTCTGCTTTCCGGCGGTACAAAGGGTAAGAGACTTGCACTGCCAAATGCGGAGATTATGATTCATCAGCCATTAGGCGGAGCAAAAGGTCAGGCTACCGAGATTCAGATTGCTGCGGAACATATCCTGAAGACAAAGAAGAAATTAAACGAGATACTTGCTATGAATACAGGCAAGCCACTGGAAATTATTGAGAAAGATACTGATAGAGATAACTATATGACGGCTGAGGAAGCATTGGAGTATGGACTGATTGATCATATCGTAACGAGCCGTACCGAATTAACAAAATAAATCTGTTCAGTATGGAGGAAGCATGGCAGGAAAAGACGATAACATAAGACTTCACAGATGTTCATTTTGTGGAAAGACAGAAAATCAAGTCAACAGACTGATTAGTGGACCGGAAGGGGTTTGCATTTGTGATCAGTGTGTGGAGATTTGTGTTGACATGATAGAAGATGGCATGAGCTATGAAGATTCCGGATTGGAAATCAATCTTGTAAAGCCAAAGGAAATCAAGGAATTCCTGGATGGTTATGTCATCGGACAGGATGAGGCGAAAAAGGTACTGTCAGTTGCAGTATATAATCATTATAAGAGAATTATGGCCGGAAAAGACAATGTGGATGTGGAAATTCAGAAAAGTAATATTCTGATGTTAGGACCAACCGGTTCCGGTAAAACGTATCTTGCCCAGACGCTGGCAAAACTGCTCAATGTGCCATTTGCAATTGCAGATGCCACTACTCTGACAGAAGCCGGTTATGTGGGAGAGGATGTAGAAAACATTCTGCTGAAACTGATTCAGGCAGCAGATTATGATGTGGAAAAAGCACAATATGGAATTATCTATATTGATGAGATTGATAAGATTACTAAGAAATCTGAAAATGTATCCATTACCAGAGATGTATCCGGTGAAGGTGTACAGCAGGCATTATTGAAAATTTTAGAAGGAACCGTTGCATCAGTTCCGCCACAGGGTGGAAGAAAGCATCCACAGCAGGAACTGATCCCAATTGATACCACAAATATTTTATTTATTTGTGGCGGTGCTTTTGACGGATTGGAGAAAATCATCGAGACGCGACTGGATCGGAAATCCATCGGATTCAATGCAGAAATTGCAGACAGTGTGATGGAAGACAAAGATTCTCTATTAAGTCAGGTGATGCCTCATGATTTGGTAAAATTTGGACTGATTCCCGAATTTATTGGAAGAGTTCCGGTAACGGTAACTTTAAATCAGTTGAAGGAAGAAGATCTGGTGCGTATTATGAAAGAACCTAAGAACGCACTGATTAAGCAGTATAAGAAATTGTTCGAGTTGGATGAAGTGGATTTGTCCTTCACAGATGACGCTGTGGAAGCCATAGCGAAAAAATCTTTTGAGAGAAAGACAGGAGCCAGAGGACTGCGGGCAATTATGGAAGACAGCATGATGGATATTATGTATGAAATTCCATCTGAGAATAATATCGCAAGATGTATTATAACAAAAGAAGTAGTAGAAAAGACAGCAAAGCCTGAACTTATTTTTCGGGGAAAATAGTATTTGACCGAAGAAGAAGAGGCAAGTAGAAGCCGTCAGGTAGAAGGAAAGCCTTTTATCTGGCGGCATTTAATTGGGAAGTAGACATATGAGTAAACAAAGAAAAATTGTCCCGGCAATATGCCTGCAAGGAATTTGTGTATTACCGGGATTAAAAGTAAATTTTGATATCAATAAAGGAAAATCCATAGCGGCATTGAATGCAGCCATGGAATCAGGGGAAGAAGTATTTCTGGTAGCAAAAAAATCAACAACAGAACAGACTTCACAGGAGGTTTCTCTGTACACAGTTGGTGTGTTGGCCAAGGTAAGTGAAATGGTGAAACTACCGGGAAATACTGCCAGAATCCTGGTGGAGACATCGGTAAAGGCAAAATCCTTTGATTATCTGGAAAGGGGAGACTATCTTCAGGCTGAGATAGAAGAGATACCGGATGATACAGATGATATGGATGAATTGGAAAAAGAGGCCAAACTCTCTATGTACAAAGAATTGATTTATGAATATGCGTCATTTCGACCAAAGATGGGGCAGGATGGATTAAAACTTTTATATAATATTCAAGATTTAACCGTATTGTTGAATCGTTCCATTTCAATGATTCCGATTTATTATGAGAAAAAACAAAAGTTTCTGCAGGCAGAAATGCTTTCGGAGAAATATGATCTGGCATACCAGTATATTCAGGAAGAAATTGCAATCATAAAGATACAGCAGGATTTTCAGAAAAAAATAAAAGAGAAGGTAGAGGGAAACCAGAAGGATTATATTTTACGGGAACAGATGAAGGTAATCCGTCAGGAACTGGGGGAAGAAGACAGCGTACAGGAATCGGATACATTCCTGGAACTTACGGAGAAATTAGATGCCCCGGAGGAAGTAAAAGAAAAGTTAAAGAAAGAAATCCGGAGATATAAGCAGCTATCCGCTGGCTCTGCGGAAAGCAATGTAGTTCGGGGCTATATCGAGACCATGCTTGATCTTCCATGGAATCATAAATCAGAAGATAACATGGATTTGGCCAATGCCCGGAAAATATTGGATAGCAATCACTATGGCCTGGAGACCGTAAAAGAAAGGATTCTTGAATTTCTCGCTGTTCGTGCGTTCTGTCCGGATAATGAGAAGGGAAAGAGTCCGGTGATTTGTCTGGCAGGCCCTCCGGGAACAGGTAAGACTTCCATTGCCAAATCTGTTGCAGAGGCACTCAATAAGAAGTATGTGAGAATCTGTCTCGGCGGTGTGAAAGATGAAGCGGAAATTCGAGGACACAGAAAGACCTATGTAGGTGCCATGCCGGGAAGAATACTGGCGGCTCTTCGTTCCGTGCAGGTGAAAAACCCATTGAT
>CALWLV010000027.1 GCA_944381595.1 uncultured Roseburia sp. | reverse complement strand
TTTCATTAGTACCACATAATGATAACAGCTTATTATTAATTAATGCCGGAATGGCACCGTTAAAGCCTTATTTCACAGGGCAGGAGATTCCGCCAAGAAAAAGAGTGACCACCTGTCAGAAATGTATCCGTACCGGAGACATTGAGAATGTGGGTAAGACAGCAAGACATCTTACGTTCTTTGAGATGCTTGGTAATTTTTCCTTTGGTGACTATTTTAAGAAAGAAGCAATCACATGGTCATGGGAGTTTCTGACGAAAGTACTGGAGCTGGATCCGGACAGATTATATCCATCCATTTACTTTGAAGATGATGAAGCTTTTGAAATCTGGAATAAAGTGGTAGGTATTCCGGAAGAGAGAATTACCAGATTCTATCGTGATGAAAATGGAGATTGTGACAATTTCTGGGAGCATGGAGCAGGTCCTTGTGGTCCGTGTACTGAGATTTATTACGACAGAGGAGAAAAATATGGCTGCGGAAAGCCGGATTGTAAAGTCGGATGTGACTGTGACCGGTTTATGGAAGTATGGAATAATGTGTTTACTCAGTTTGAAGGAGATGGCAAAGGCCATTACACAGAATTGGCACAGAAAAATATCGATACCGGAATGGGTCTGGAAAGACTTGCAGTGGTAATGCAGGATGTGGATTCTGTTTTTGATATTGATACTATGAAAGCGATTCGTGATAAGATTTGTGAACTTTCCGGAACAGAATATCACACTGATGAGAAGAAGGATATTTCCATTCGATTGATTACCGATCATATTCGTTCATCCACATTTATGATTTCAGATGGAATTATGCCGACAAATGAAGGCAGAGGCTATGTGCTTCGTCGTCTGATTCGCCGTGCGGCAAGACATGGAAGACTTCTTGGAATAGATGGTCAGTTCCTTGCGACATTAAGCCAGACGGTTATTGATGAATCCAAGGATGGATACCCGGAACTGGATGAAAAGAAGGAATTTATCTTTAAAGTTCTCACAGAAGAAGAAGCAAAGTTTAATAAAACCATCGATCAGGGGCTTACAATTCTTGCTGATATGATGGATGAATTGTTGAAAGAAGATAAGAGTGTATTGTCTGGAGAAGACGCATTTAAATTATATGATACATATGGATTCCCGTTGGATCTGACTTCTGAAATTCTGGAAGAGAAGAATATGACATTGGATGAGGATGGTTTCCATGCGTGCATGGAAGAGCAGCGTACTAAGGCAAGAAAAGCACGCAAGGTGACGAATTACATGGGTGCGGATGCCACAGTTTACGAGCAGTTGGATACTGCGTTGACTTCTAAGTTTGTTGGATATGATAAGCTGGAAGCAGAGTCTGTGATTACAGCGCTGACGACAGAAGATGAAGTAACTCAGGCGTTAGCTGATGGTGATGTGGGAACGATTATCGTAGACGAAACACCATTCTATGCTACCATGGGTGGTCAGGAAGGTGATAAAGGTATCATAATTGCCGGAGATGCTGTGTTTGAAGTGGCAGATACCATGAAAATAGTGGGCGGCAAAGTAGCTCATATCGGTAAAGTGTTAAAGGGTATATTTAAAACAGGGGATGCTGTAACTCTGAAAGTTGACGCAGCATTGAGAAATGATACCTGTAAGAACCATAGTGCCACACATTTGCTTCAGAAAGCACTCCGTACGGTGCTTGGAACACATGTACAGCAGAAGGGTTCCATGGTAACACCGGACAGGCTTCGTTTTGACTTTTCTCACTTTGAGGCGATGACTCCGGAAGAGATTGCAGAAGTGGAAAGACTTGTAAACGAACAAATAGGAAAAGCCCTAAACGTCAGGACAGAAGAAATGTCCATGGAGGATGCTAAGAAGACAGGGGCAATGGCATTGTTCGATGAAAAATATGGAGACAAGGTAAGAGTTGTTTCTATGGGTGATTTTTCAGTGGAACTTTGCGGAGGTACTCATGTACAGAATACAAGTACCATCGGAATGTTTAAAATTATTTCTGAGACAGGTATCGCTGCAGGAGTAAGAAGAATCGAGGCTCTGACTTCAAAGGGTGTGCTGGACTATTATTCCGGAATTGAAAAAACGTTAAATGATGCAGCAAAAGCAGCTAAGACAGATTCGGTCAATCTGGTGAAAAAGATTGAAACATTACAGGAAGAGATAAGAACTTTACAAAGTGAAAATACAAGCCTTAAGAGTAAAATGGCGACGGCATCTCTGGGAGATGTGTCAAATCAGATTACAGAAGTATCGGGTGTGAAACTTTTGGCAGTCCGTGTGGACGGGGTGGATATGAATGGACTTTGCGATTTGGGAGATCAATTAAAGAATAAGATTGGCGAAGGCGTGATTCTTATCGCATCTGCACAAGGAGATTCTAAAGTAAATCTTCTTGCCATGGCAACAGAGGATGCGCAGAAGAGAGGCGCACATGCCGGTAATCTTATAAAAGCAGTGGCAGCAATTGTAGGTGGTGGCGGCGGTGGACGTCCGAATATGGCTCAGGCCGGTGGAAAGAAACCGGAAGCTATTCCGGAGGCATTGGCTGAAACTGCAAAAGTCCTTGCAGGACAAATCAAATAATATTTAGGAGGTTTTACAGAATTTATGCAAAAATTTACAAAACGAATGATTGCTTTTGCAGCATGTCTGGTGTTTGTACTTTCTGTTACATTGACCGGTTTTGCTGCAAGCGATCTGGTAAGAGAGGATGGATTCAGTTCTTATGAAGGGCTGGAAATCAGAGTCACTACAGATAGCGATACTTATAGGGAAGGAGAGGCGGTTTCCTATACCATTTCCTTCAAGAATACCAATGATTATGATCTTGATAATGTGACAGTATCTTATAAGGTACCAACCAATCTGGAATATGATAATTTATCTTTAAAAAAGATTGAGAAAATTGGTCTTATCAAGTCTGGAGAAGAAATTACAAAGACTTTCACTACCGAAGGTGAACCACATAAAGACTATCTGCCAATTATCATTGGTGGGATTGTTGCAGCAGTGGTTGTTGTAATTCTTGTAATTGTAATCATTGTTGTGATGAAGAAAAAGAAGGGCAGACGAACAACCGCTATGATGCTTGTTGGTGCTCTTCTGGCAGGATCCCTTTCCATGGGACTTGCGACAGATGCAAAGGCAGAAGTGACAGATGCAGATTTTAGTAAAGTTGGTGTACATGACCCTTCCATTGTAAAAGATCCGACAACAGGTACTTATTACATATTTGGTAGTCATAAGGCAGCAGCAAAATCCACTGATTTGTTAAAGTGGAGCAGTTTATCAACAAATATTGCTTCTGATTATCAGGAATTATTTGGAGATATCTGGGATAATTACTGTATCACAGAAGAAAACAATGATGTATCAGGAAACCTTTGGGCACCGGATGTAATCTGGAATGAAACCATGCAGAAGTGGTGTATGTACATGAGCGTGAATGGAAATGACTGGCATTCAGCTATTGTACTTCTGACAGCAGATAATATTGAAGGACCATATACATACGTGGATGAAGTAATATTCTCCGGATACGATGGTTCTGCTGATCCGGCTGTAGAGAAGACGCGTCTGAAGGCTTCTAAGAAAGTAGATTACGCAGGTACAGAAACAGAACTTACTTTGACAGCAACTTATCAGCCATATACAGAAACACTGACAAGAGCAGAGTATTCTGATATTAAGAAAGTGCTCGGACTGAGTGAAGACGAATCTCTTCCGGCAAGATACAATAGTACAGATCAGTCAAAGGTGAATTGTATAGACCCTGCAGTAACTTACGATGAAGAAGGAAATCTATGGATGACTTATGGTTCATGGTCAGCAGGTATTTACCAGATTAAACTTGATAATGAAACTGGTTTAAGAGATTACGATTATACAGAATACGGCGATTATGTGAAGGATAAGGCAGATCCATATCTTGGCTATAAGATTGCCGGCGGATATTATAATTCAGGTGAAGGTCCTTATATTCTTCATGCCGGTGATTATTATTACTTATTCCTTTCTCTTGGAAATCTGGAAGCAGATGGCGGATATAACATGAGATTATTCCGTTCAGAAAGCATTAATGGTCCATACGTAGATCAGAATGGAAATTCTGCAATCTATAGTGCTTTTGACAGTAAAGCCGGATTTGTGGATATTTCATCTTCTACTACAAATAAGTATAATTCCACCAAGGGATTGAAGGTAATGAGTTCTGTTAAGATGGCAGGAAAGAGTGACAGCCATGTAGAAGTAGCTCAGGGACATAACTCAGCACTTGTGGATGATGATGGAAAGATTTATCTTGTATACCATTCCAGATATAATAATACCGGAGAATCTTTCGACGTTCGTGTTCACCAGATGTATATCAATGAAGATGGATGGTTAGTAGTATCTCCATACGAATATTCCGGAGAGACATTAAGCACAACCGGATTTACAGCTGATAAGATTGCAGGAACCTATGATTTTGTAATCAATGGATTGGAAGTATATACATCCAAAGCAACTACAGCTAATAAGGGTATTTACTCTGCAGTATCCATTACACTTGGTGCAGATGGTACTATTTCAGGCGGTGCAACAGGTACATGGAAGACTACAACCGGTTCTAATGTAGAATTAGTCATTGACGGAAAAACATATAAAGGTGTGTTCGTAGAACAGGCAAATGAATTATCAACCAGAGATATGACACTCACCTTCACTGCATGTGGTGAGAATACTATGGTCTGGGGAGCTAAGACATCCAACTGATTTTTTAAAAAAAAACAAAAAAGTAGTTGACGAATTAAGATAATATGATATAATAACATTTGTGCAATAAAATACCCAATCAGTTGTATCGTGCACAATCCCACAACTGGAGGGAGGTCAGGTGAGAGATGTCGAATGTTATCGTTAAAGAAAACGAAAGTTTAGATAGCGCTTTACGCAGATTCAAGAGAAATTGTGCTAAGGCTGGTATTCAGCAGGAGATTCGTAAAAGAGAACATTACGAAAAACCAAGCGTAAAACGTAAGAAAAAATCGGAAGCAGCTAGAAAACGTAAATATAACTAATCGTTAAGCTGTTTAACAGGCGGGTTACTGAATCGGTAGCCCGCCATTTTGTTTGCCTGCACCATTTGGTTTCCAGGTATAGAAAATCGGAAATGGCATATAAATAGAATAATCAAAAAATGTGATGATGCATATGGGGCATGATAGAAAAAGAGCAGTGGCAGAGAGACTAAAATTGCCGAAAGATTTAATCACCGGAGATGTAAATGTCCGTATTCTGGGCCAGAGCGAAATTTTTATAGAAAATTACAAATATATTATTGAATATAGTGAATGTGTGATAAAATTACAATGTAAGAATACAAAACTTAAAATCTGTGGAAACAGGCTGGTGATAGAATATTACTCCAAAGACGAAATGCTTGTCAAAGGATTGATTTGTGAGATATCCTATTATTGAGAAAATGGAGGAATGGCGATTGAAGGAAAAAATCAGAAGCTTTTTTCACGGAACAATAAGGATAGAGG
>CALWLV010000026.1 GCA_944381595.1 uncultured Roseburia sp. | reverse complement strand
AGAATTGCAAAAGGTGCCGGTGTGGACATTGCAGAAGTAAATCGTCTGGTGAAACAGTTTGAACAATCCCGCAAGATGATGAAACAGATGTCTGGTATGATGAGTGGAAAACGCAGTGGCGGACTCTTTGGCAAATTGAAGTTGCCGTTTTAATGTGATATAAATTTGCATTGCAAATTTATGATATATTTTAAGAAAAATCCTAAGGAGGTGAAAATACAATGGCAGTAAAGATCAGATTAAGAAGAATGGGACAGAAGAAGGCTCCTTTCTATAGAATTATCGTAGCTGATTCAAGATCACCAAGAGATGGTAAGTTCATCG
Source organism: uncultured Roseburia sp. (assembly GCA_944381595.1). Taxonomy (GTDB): domain Bacteria; phylum Bacillota; class Clostridia; order Lachnospirales; family Lachnospiraceae; genus CAG-303. Next base: position 21,373 of record CALWLV010000026.1, on the reverse strand, counting down.
ATGAAATCGGTACTTATGATCCAAATCTTGAACCAAGTGCTGTTACAATCAACGAAGAAGCAGCAAAGAAGTGGTTAGCTAATGGTGCTCAGCCTACAGAAGTAGTTGCTAAGTTATTAAAGCAGGCCGGAATTGAAAAATAATATGGTCTGTAAAGCCGTAAACTGACGGCATGAGGTATGCGATATGAAAGAATTAGTAGAAGTTATTGCGAAAGCACTCGTAGACCATCCTGAAGAAGTATCCGTAATAGAAAAAGATACAGAGAATGCCTTGATTCTTCAGCTTGATGTAGCAGACGAAGATATGGGAAAGGTGATTGGGAAACAGGGGCGTATCGCAAAAGCTATTCGTTCCGTTGTAAAAGCTGCGGCGTCTAAAGATGACAAAAAAGTAATTGTAGATATCGGCAACCAACCATAGGTTGATTGCATAGGAAGAGAACCGGTGCATCACCTGCATCGGTTCTCTTTTATCAATACAGATAATGGAGGAAAGATGGAAGATTTATTGAGAGTGGGTGTCATAGCGAATACCCATGGAATCCGGGGTGAAGTAAAAGTATTTCCAACTACGGATGATAATGAGCGTTTTAAATATTTGAAACATGTCATTCTGGATGCCGGAAGAGAGAAAATTCCATTGGAAGTGACATCCGTAAAATTCTTTAAGAATATGGTAATATTGAAATTTAAAGGCATTGATAATATCAATGACATTGAGAAATATAAAGGCAGGGATCTTCTGGTAACAAGGGAAAATGCCGTGCCGTTGGAAGAAAATGAATATTATATCGCAGATTTGATTGATTTGGATGTATATGAGGATAATGGAAATAAACTGGGAATTCTGTATGATGTGATGCAGACAGGTGCAAATGATGTCTATGTGGTAAAACAGGAGGGAACCGGCAAGGAAATTCTTCTTCCGGGAATCGAGGAATGTATTCTGGATATTGATCTGGAAAAAAGAAAAATCACAGTGCATCTCATGGAAGGATTAGTGGATTAAATGAATTATTATGTAATGACATTGTTTCCCGAAATGATAGAACAGGGTCTGCATACCAGTGTGATAGGCCGCGCCATCGGAAAAGGAATTTTGTCTCTGCATTGCGAGAATATCCGGGATTATACAAAAGAAAAGCATGGACATGTGGATGATTATCCTTATGGCGGAGGCGCAGGAATGGTCATGCAGGCGCAGCCGGTGTATGACTGCTATCAGAACATCTGTGAGAAAATTGGTGAGACTGGTACAGGAAAACCAAGGGTCATTTATCTGACTCCCCAGGGAAAAACCTTTGACCAAACGATGTCCAGAGAATTGGCACAGGAGGAAAATCTTGTGTTTCTGTGTGGGCATTATGAGGGGATTGATGAGCGTGTCCTGGAAATGATTGTGACAGATTATGTTTCCATTGGAGATTATGTCCTTACCGGAGGGGAACTGCCTGCCATGGTTATGATTGATTCTATCTCAAGAAATATTCCCGGTGTCCTGAATAATGATATCAGTGCGGAAACAGAAAGTTTTTCGGATGGATTATTAGAATATCCCCAGTACACCAGACCGGAAGAATTTATGGGTCAGAGGGTTCCGGATGTTTTGCTTAGTGGACATCATGCAAATATTGAGCGGTGGAGACGGAATCAATCCATTTTAAGAACCTACGAGAGACGGCCGGATCTCTTTGAAGAAGCAGTGTATGATAAAAAAGATATGAAATTTATCCGGGAAGAACTGGGTATCCAAAGAGTGAAGCATTATATTGAAAAAAAGTAGAAAAAATAAGGAAAAGCACTTGCCAAGTTAAAAAAAATATGATACCATTTAGAAGTTGTGAGTAATTGATGGTCCTCTGGTACACATGGTATTATAGAACATCGAAATATGATTAGGAGGTCACACAAATGAACGAAATTATTAAGAACATTGAAGCAGCTCAGTTAAAAGAGAACGTTGGAGAATTCGGCGTAGGCGATACTGTAAAGGTACATGCTAAGATCAAAGAAGGAAACCGTGAAAGAATTCAGGTTTTCGAAGGTGTTGTACTGAAGAGACAGGGCGGCGGTGCCAGAGAAACATTTACCGTAAGAAAGAATTCCAACGGTATCGGCGTTGAAAAGACATGGCCATTACATTCCCCATCTATCGAGAAGGTTGAAGTTGTACGTTATGGTAAAGTTAGACGTGCAAAACTTAACTACTTAAGAGGCAGAGTTGGTAAGGCTGCAAAGGTAAAAGAATTAGTTAAATAATTTCTGAAGACAAGGGCAGATACCATCAGGTATTTGTCCTATTTTTTTATAATAAGCAGGAGGTTATACATGGGGTATTTTAATCCAAAACCAGAACGGAATATATTAACTGACATTATTTTGAAATGGGTTACTGATGTGGTGGTAATTGTGGTTCTGGCAGTGTTTGTTATTCTGACGCTGGGGGAAAGAACACAGGTAATTGGTAATTCCATGGCAGATAAGGTGAAAAGCGGACAGACGATTTTGATTGATAAAATATCTTATGAATTGAGAGATGTTCGGAGATTTGATGTGATTGTATATAAGTCTGCACTGACCGGAGATGATGAGTATGTCATTAAGCGCGTCATTGGCCTTCCGGGGGAAGAAATTCAGATTGTAGACAATAAAGTATATATTAACGGGGAAGAAATCGAAGACAAGTATCATAAGGGAAATTTTGAGAGCGGATATGCCAATCAGGCAATCAAACTTGGAGATGATGAATACTTTGTTATGGGGGACAATCGTAATCTGAGTCAGGACAGCAGATTTGAATATGTGGGAAATGTGAAAAAGGATGATATCGTAGGCAGGGCATGGATGATTATATCACCATTTCAGAAAATCGGATTGATTAAATAAGAAGGAGGAAGCGATGAATTATCAGTGGTATCCGGGTCATATGACCAAAGCAAAACGAATGATGGAGGAAAACATTAAGCTCATAGACCTTGTCATCGAGGTGTTGGATGCGAGAATTCCTCTTAGCAGCCGGAATCCGGACATTGATACCCTGGGAAAAAACAAATCCAGGTTAATTCTTTTGAACAAATCGGATTTGGCAGATGAGAAGAAAAATATCATGTGGAAAGAATGGTTTGAGAAACAGGGATATTTTGTTGTGGAAGTCAATTCCCGTTCCGGTGCAGGAATTCGCCAGATTAACCAGGTAGTGAAAGAGGCATGCAAAGAAAAGATAGAGAGAGATAGAAGAAGAGGAATTCTCAATCGTCCGGTAAGAGCCATGGTAGTGGGAATTCCAAATGTAGGTAAGTCCACTTTTATTAATTCTTATGCAAAAAAGGCATGTACCAAGACGGGGAATAAGCCGGGTGTAACCAAGGGAAAGCAGTGGATTAAGTTGAGCAAGGAACTTGAACTTCTGGATACACCGGGAATTTTATGGCCAAAATTCGAAGATCAGACAGTAGGACTGAATCTTGCATTGACCGGTTCCATTAATGATGAAGTTTTAAACATCGAAGAACTTGCCATGGAATTCATTCGAATGATGAGGGAACTTTATCCGGGAGTCATCGAGGAACGCTACGGCATTGAATCGGATGGAGATATTATCCGGGATATCGATGAAATTGCAAAAGTACGAGGCTGTCTCTTAAAAGGGGGATTATTTGACCGGGTGAAAGCATCCAGACAGATGATCGATGATTTCCGCAGTGGGAAACTGGGCAGAATTTCTCTGGAGACGCCAAAGGAGATGGAAGTTTAACAAGGATGAATAAAAAGAAAAAAAATATCAGGCAGGTCATACTGTGGATATTGGTCTATGTGATAATTATCACGGTTGCAGTAATCGGTGTGGAGCGATTTTTATTTTCTCCCATGCAGGTGGTAGGAGACTCTATGAATCCCACACTTTCAGACCATGATTTGATTTTGGTCAACAAGTCGGCCTATCAGAAGGAGAATCCAAAACGGTTTGATCTCGTGGTATTTACTTACCAATATGACCATGATATGAAATATATCAAACGTGTGATAGGACTTCCGGGTGAAACAATTGAAATAAAAAATAATACGATTTATATTGATTCGGAAGAACTAAAAGAGTATTATGGAATATATGAACATAAGAAAAAGCAACTGGAGGACTATGGACCATATACCCTTGCAAAAGATGAGTTTTTTGTTCTGGGAGATAACCGGCAGCACAGTGTGGACAGCCGTTCAGGAGATGTGGGACCAGTGAAAGCAGAATTGCTCGTCGGAAAGGCCACATTTCGTTTTTGGCCCCTCAATGCATTCGGTTCTTTAAAATACCAGTAAGATAGGATGGGAAGGAAAAGATGGAATCAAAGGAAAAACAAAAACGTATGTTAAAAAAATATCTGGAAACGGGACTGTATGTTTTCCTTGCAGTGGCAGTCATCTATTTTGTCCTGAATTTTGTGGGTCAGCGAACCAGTGTGAGCGGAGATTCCATGTATCCTTCTTTAAAGAACGGAGATCAGCTGATTCTTGAGAAAATATCTTATCGTTTTGGGGAGCCGGAACGGTTTGATGTGATTGTATTTGACCATTATGAAGAGGGAAGCGATACACCGGTACATTATATTAAACGAATCATCGGACTTCCGGGCGAAACCATCTGTATTAAGGACGGAAATATCTATGTGGATGGAGAACGATTGACAGAAACCTATGGATATTACACCGGCGACAGAGAAATGGAAGGATACGATGCGGAAGAAGAGATACTGGTGGGAGAAGATGAATATTTTGTGCTGGGGGATAATAGAAATAACAGTCTGGACAGCAGAAGAATTGGATGTATCAGAGAAAATGATATTTTAGGAAAGGCAGTATTCCGTTTATATCCTTTTTCAGAGATTGGTTTTTTTGACTAAACAAAGGAGAAAGAGCATGAAGATTGAAGAAATTAAAACATTATTAAAACAGACGAAAGAAGAAGACTTGGAGTTGCGTCTGGAAGAGCTTCGTGCAGATGAGCGGCCGGGAGTTGCAAAGCTGGTGGTTCAATATGAGAAGAAACTGGAAAAGTATAAGAAGGAGCTGGAACGTCTGGAGCAGATGTGCAGTTATGAACGGAAGTACCCGGAAACATCAGTTATTTGCGGGATTGATGAGGTGGGAAGAGGACCGCTGGCCGGGCCTGTTGTCACTTGTGCAGTGGTTCTTCCAAGGGATTGCAGGATTTTATATATCAATGATTCTAAGAAATTATCTGAGAAGAAGAGAGAAGAACTATACGAGATTATTATGAAAGAAGCTCTGGCTGTAAATCTTGGAATGGAAAGCCCTAAAGTCATTGATGAAATAAATATTCTTCAGGCAACACTTTCCGCTATGAAAAAGGCAATTATGGGATTGAACATCAAACCGGATGTGGTATTGGCAGATGCAGTGACCATACCCGGGATTCCGTGCAGCCAGGAAGCAATTATCAAAGGCGATGCAAAAAGTATGTCCATTGCGGCAGCCAGCATTGTGGCAAAGGTGACGAGGGATCGTATGATGGAAGAATATGATAAATTATATCCCCAGTATGATTTTGCTTCTAATAAGGGGTATGGAACAAAGAAGCATATTCAGGCATTGCAGGAGTATGGTCCATGTCCGATACACCGGTATTCCTTTATTGGTAATTTGATTTAAGGTTTAGGCATTTCACAGGAGGTGGGATATGCAGATTCATATACAAATGAATCCCAATGGGAATCAAAATATACAAAATAGTCAGATTTTGCCGGGTTCAAACACGAATGAGGGACAGGAAAATCTTCTTTTACAGGTACTAAAAGGTTCCGTATTTCAGGGTGAAATTCTGAATATACAGGGACAGGAAGCACAAATCCGGATTGGACAATATATTTTTAATGCACGGATGGAACATGATATACCGATTAATATAGGAGAACACCTGAATTTTCTGGTAAAGGAAAACAATGGCGGCAAAATTGTATTAAAACCTGTTGCAGAACAAACAGACATAAGGAATCAGATTATTATAAAAACCCTGGAGGAGGCGTCCCTGCCTGTGACAGAACGCACGATGGCTGCGGTCAAAGAAATGATGAGTCTTGGGATGCCGGTGGACAAACAGTCTATGGCAGAGATGGGAAAGATTCTTCATCAGTTCCCGGAGGCTCCGGTGGAAATTCTTGTTTCTTTAAAACATATGGGAATGCCGGTAACAGAGGGCAATATTTCCCAGTTTCAGTTATATCAGAATAATCAGGGAAACCTGATGGATGCCATGGGACAGATGATGAAAGAAATGTTTCAGATGGTGGAACAAGCCAGGACGCCGGAACAATTTCAGAGACTGCAAACCATTGTAGAACAGCTGAAGCAGGTGATTGCAGGCGGGAATATGGCAGAGGTTCCGGTGATAACCGGTCAGTCAGAAAGTCTGGCATCCGAACATCAGAGAATAACCATAGCAGAGCAGCCCAAACAGAATGTGGAAACAGTTATGAATCAACCGCAGGTTTTGTCCGAAGGAAAAACAGAACATACATTGTTATCTTCTGCAAAAATACCGGGAGAACAGGTGGAACAGATGGGAGAACAGGTGCTGTTAAAGTCAGAAGAATTGATTCGCCAGAGTCTGAAATCAGACATCCATATGTTGGGACAAAGTTTAAAAAATAACCTTCTGATTACGCCGGAACAGCTGGCTGCCCAAGGAGAGAAGGCAATCCAAAAAGCATATGAACAATTAGAGAAAACCACAGGTAAATTGATGGAAATATTACAGTCTGCAGGAGAAGAGCATTCCAAACTGATGAGTTCTGCCGGTGATTTGAAAAATAATATGAATTTCATGTCAGATTTAAATGAAATGGCAGCATATGTACAGATTCCTGTAAAACTGGGGCAGAGAGAACAGACAGGAGAATTGTATGTCTTAAGCAGAAGAAAAAGAAATCAGGAAAAAGATGGACCGAAAACGGCAGTTCTTCATTTGGATATGGAACATCTTGGTGCAACGGACGTGCGTGTTTCTATGGAAAAGAGTCGCGTTTCCACAAAGTTTACGCTGGACAATGATGCGTCTTATCGGTTGGTAAAAGAACATTTGCCTGAGTTGCAGGAACGATTGGAGAAACTGGGATATACGGTGGAATTGACGGCGGAAGAAACAGAGCAGAAAACCATACCGTTTCAACAGATTATCGAGGCAGAAAGGCCGAAAAAGGAAATCAAAAGATACTCCTTTGATGTGCGGGCATAGGAGGAAAAGAGATGGAAGGGAAAGAAAAAAAGAAAGTAGCCATCGCCCTGGAATATACACCGGATCAGGAAGCCCCGGTTGTCCTTGCTACTGGGAAAGGACAACTGGCAGAGAGAATTCTGGAAAATGCCAAAAAAGCAGATGTTCCGGTTTATCAGGATGAAAAACTGGCCGAAACACTTTCCAAATTGGAATTAGGTGATATCATTCCCCCTGAATTGTATGAGGTGGTTGCAGAAATTCTGGTATTTGTAGATCGGATGGATAGAATCAAGGAGAAATTGAAGGATAGCGGCAAATTATAAAGGGAGTAAGGGATTGAATAAAAGAGAGGTTGGAAGTTTTTATGAGAAACAGGCGGCAGAATATCTGAAAACACAGGGATATGTGATATTGGCTCAAAATTTTTATACACATTTTGGGGAAATTGATATTGTAGCCAGAGAGGGGAGAACGTTTGTATTTGTAGAAGTTAAATATAGAAAAAATTCAGGAAGCGGATATCCCCAGGAGGCGGTGACTGCCCGAAAAAAGAATCGGATGATTCAGTCGGCAAAATATTATCTGTATCGATATGGAAACTATGACAGAGAAGACATGGACTGCAGATTCGATGTCATTGCCATTCTGGGAACAAAGCTGACTCATATCAAACATGCATTTGAGGTAACAGAAAGATGTTAAAAAAAACAGGAAATTATGAAACTACATATGTGGAAGGGGAAGAGATTCCTTCCATCCGCTACCATATCTTTCAATCCATTTCTTTTGTGCGGGATGGATTTTCCACAAGAATGGGAGGAATCAGTGAAGGTTCTTTTGCCACTCTGAATTTTTCTGTAAAAATGGGTGATACCAGAGAGCGGGTACAGGAAAATTTCAGAAGATATATTTTAGCTCATGGGTTTCAGAATCCGGTGATGGCTGACCAGGTGCATGGAATACGGGTGAAAAGAGTTTATAAAGAAGATGCCGGGAAAAATGTATTTATCCCAAAGGATGACAGCGGAATGGACGGACTTGTGACTAATGAACCGGGGATAACACTGATCACTACCTTTGCAGACTGTGTCCCTCTGTACTTTGTGGATGAAGAGCATCGTGCCATCGGACTTTCCCATGCCGGATGGAGAGGAACACTGGCCGGAATGGCAGGGGAGACGTTAAAAGTCATGAATCGGGAATTTGGCACGAAACCGGAGCATGTGAAAGCCGCCATCGGACCTTCCATCTGTGTGAACTGTTATGAGGTCAGCAGGGAATTGGCGGAGGAATTTGCAGATGTCCTGAATTGTGAGATGGTATATGGAGCAGAGAAACATCTTCCGGAATGGGATATGAATCACACTGCATATGAGCGGGATGGAAAATTTTACCTGAATTTATGGGCGGCAAATTATCAGATGATGTGCGCCTCCGGTATTCCAAAAGAGCAGATTGCACTGCCGGATCTTTGTACCTGCTGTAATGATACCATATTGTTTTCTCACAGGGCAAGCAGAGGAAAAAGAGGTAACCTTTGTGCATTTTTGATGATAGAGGAGTAGAAAGAGATGAACAAAAGAGTAAAGTTTATAATTGGGTTAGTTGTGATATTACTTTTGGCGTCCTGTCTTGGCTGCGGATATCTGGTGAAAACGCATCTGAGCCTGCAGAAAGAATATCAGAGATTAAGAGATAATAAGGATCAGATTGTAGAAGATGAAGTAGAGGGGAAATTGCAGGAAGCACAGGATCAGGAACGGGAGATGGTGTTGGAGGAATTTAAGGAAGGTCTTTCTGTAAACAGCAAAACCCTGTCTTTTTTAAGGGAGCAATATAAGGATCGTTATCTTGTATATTCGATTTCCTCACAATATCTGTTTGAGCCGATTCTTGACATTCCCATGGCGGATTATTCCGGGGGAGAATTTGTGACAGATGAAACTACGGGATTGAGAAGCTTTGTAAAGGATGGAAAGACTTTGACAAAGCATGTGATAGATGTGTCCAAATATCAGGGAACGATTGACTGGAAGGCAGTGAAGGAAAGTGGCATTGAAGGTGCGATTATCCGTGCAGGTGTGAGAGGTTATGGCTCAGGAGAAATCGTGGCAGATTCCGAGTTTGATAATAATATGAAGGGCGCACTGGAGGAAGACCTTGATGTGGGTGCATATTTCTTCTCGGAAGCGATTACGGTGGAAGAGGCAAAGGAGGAAGCAGAATTTATTCTTAAGGCTGTGAAACCTTATAAAGTAAATCTGCCAATTGTACTGGATCTGGAAATGATCGATGGCGATGAGGCAAGAAATGAAAGCCTGTCAAAAGAAGAACTGACAAAAATTGCATTGACATTTATGGAAACAGTGGAAGAAGCAGGATATGAAGCAATGCTGTATGGCAATATCAGGACGATTTCTGAGATGATTGATATGACGCAGTTTACAGATTATAAACTCTGGTTTGCTTACTATAATAGTGATATTTATGTTCCATATAAAGTGGATATGTGGCAGTATGCCAGCGATGGAAAAATAAATGGCGTCAATACAGATTGCGATGTGAATATGATGTTTGTTGAGGAAGATTAAAGACATGAAAAAATATACGGAGCATAGAATCAAAGAAGTTCTTCCCGGATCCATTGGGGAAGAACTGGAACTGGAACCGGGCGATGAACTCTTAAAGATTAATAATGAACCGCTGGAAGATATCTTTGATTATCAATATCTGACAGAAGATGAAGAGATTGAATTATTAATCCGCAAAGCTTCCGGAGAAGAGTGGGTTTTGGAAATAGAAAAGGAATATGGAGAAGATCTTGGACTGGTATTTGAGCAGGGATTAATGGATGAATATCGTTCCTGCCATAATCAATGTATTTTTTGTTTCATAGACCAGATGCCAAAGGGCATGAGAGAAACCCTGTATTTCAAAGATGATGATTCCAGATTATCCTTCCTTCAGGGAAACTACATTACCCTGACGAATATGTCGGATAAGGACGTTGACCGGATTATCCGGTATCATCTTTGTCCCATTAATATTTCCGTTCATACGACAAATCCGGAATTACGCTGTAAAATGCTGCATAACCGGTTCGCGGGAGACGCGTTAAAGAAAATCGATCATCTGGCGGAAAATCATATCGAAATGAATGGGCAGATTGTGCTGTGCAAAGGTGTAAATGACGGGGAAGAACTGAGACGTTCCATAGAAGATCTGATGAAGTATCTTCCCTTTATGCGCAGTGTGTCTGTGGTTCCTGCAGGCCTTACAAAGTTCCGGGAAGGACTTTTTCCATTGGAATTATTTACCAAAGAAGAAGCGGGTCAGGTCATTGATATGATTGAATCTTATCAGCAGGAATGTTATGAGAAATATGGTCTCCATTTCATTCATGCCAGCGATGAGTGGTACATCCTGGCCGGACGTGACTTTCCTCAGGAAGACCGGTACGATGGATATATTCAGTTGGAAAACGGCGTGGGTATGATGCGGCTGCTTTACAATGAATTCATGGAGGCACTGGAGGAAACAGAAGTCTCAGAGGAGGCGGGAACGGTGTCCCTTGCCACCGGAGCCCTTGCTTATGATATGATGTGTCTGCTGGCTGAGAAAGTGAAAGAAAAACATCCAAACAGACAGATAAAAGTTTATAAAATTATCAATTATTTTTTTGGAGAAACCATTACAGTTTCCGGTCTGCTTACCGGACAGGACATAAAGGAACAGTTAAAGGAAAAGGATTTGGGAGATGCTCTTCTTCTTCCGTGCAATGTGCTGCGGGCCGGAGAAGAGGTGTTTCTGGATGATATGACACTGGAAGAGCTGAAAACTGCTTTACAAGTACCTGTAAATATTGTAAAATCGGGAGGGAAAGATTTGTTGGATGCTATGCTTGGTAAAACAGTAAAACAAAAAAAACAAATCGTACAGGAAGGATTTGTATACCAGAAATGCTATCCTGATCAATAAATGGAGGTAACTATGAGTAAACCAATTGTAGCCATTGTGGGCAGACCAAATGTGGGGAAATCCACATTGTTTAATGCTCTGGCGGGAGAACAGATTGCGATTGTAAAAGATACACCGGGGATTACAAGAGACCGGATTTATGCGGATGTAACCTGGCTGGACCGTTCTTTTACATTAATTGATACCGGTGGAATTGAACCGGAAAGTACAGATGTGATTTTATCACAGATGAGAGAACAGGCACAGATTGCCATCGATACGGCAGATGTGATTATTTTCCTTGTAGACGTAAAACAGGGATTGGTAGATAGCGATTCCAAAGTGGCAGATATGCTTAGAAGAAGCAGAAAACCGGTTATTTTAGTTGTAAATAAAGTAGATAATTTTACAAAATATAATGCAGATATCTACGAATTTTATAATCTTGGGATTGGAGATCCGGTTCCGGTTTCTGCAGCATCAAAACTTGGCATTGGAGATATGTTGGATGAAGTGATTCGATATTTTCCGGATAGCAATGAGGAAGAGGAAGAAGATGACAGACCGAAGATTGCAATCGTCGGAAAGCCAAATGTAGGAAAATCTTCTCTCATTAATAAGCTGTTAGGGGAGAAAAGACTGATTGTCTCGGATATTGCGGGAACTACCAGAGATGCTGTGGATGCCGTAGTCAAGAGAAATGGAAAAGAATATGTGTTTATTGATACGGCAGGACTGCGCCGTAAGAATAAAATCAAAGAGGAAATCGAGAAATACTCCATTATCCGTACCGTGACGGCGGTGGAACGCGCGGATGTGGTGGTAATTATGATTGATGCCACGGAAGGGGTAACAGAGCAGGATGCAAAGATTGCAGGAATTGCCCATGAAAGAGGAAAAGGTATCATAGTAGCAGTAAATAAATGGGACGCTGTAGTCAAGAACGATAAGACGATTTATGAATACAGCAATAAGATTAAGAATACCCTGTCTTTTATGCCTTATGCGGAAATTCTCTTTATCTCGGCACAGACGGGACAACGTTTGAATAAATTATTTGATTTGATTGATGTAGTCATTGAAAATCATGCATTGCGTATTGCAACCGGTGTATTAAATGAAATCGTTGCGGAAGCGGTTACCTTGCAGCAGCCACCGTCAGACAGAGGTAAGAGATTAAAACTTTATTATATTACGCAGGTTTCTGTCAAACCTCCTACCTTTGTGATTTTTGTCAATGACAAAGAATTAATGCATTTCTCCTATACAAGATATATTGAGAATAAAATCCGTGAAGCTTTTGGATTTAAAGGAACTCCTTTGCGTTTTATCATTCGGGAACGCAAAGGCGATGGAAATGACAGAAAGTAGAAACGAGAGAAAAGAGGATAAGAAAAAATGGAAATCATATACAGAATCATTTGTCTGGTCATTGGATACCTATTTGGAATGTTCCAGACAGGATATATTTATGGAAAATTACATCATATTGATATCCGGGATTATGGAAGCCACAATTCCGGAACGACAAATGTATCCAGAATTTTTGGAAAAAAAGTAGGAACCATGACTTATTTTGTGGATGCCATCAAGGGATTGCTGGCAATTCTTGTGGTGCGTCTGTTGTGTTATCTGGATGTAATGGATTTGTCCCTTGCAGCGGATGAGAATGCATTTCTGTATATTCTGGCACTTTATACCGGTATTGGTGTGGTGTTAGGACATAATTATCCATTTTATATGGGATTTAAAGGCGGAAAAGGAATCGCGGCTTCCTCAGGCGTCATTCTGGGAATGTTCCAGTGGCCGATATTCTTTATCTGTTTTGTACTGTTTTTTGGCATTACCCTGCCAAGTAAATATGTATCTTTGGGTTCCATCTCCATGATGGCGGGATATTTTATCGCAACGGTTGTCCTTGGAATGCTGGACCTCCTTCCGGTAAGTCATGCCAGTGGAATGCTTCCGGAATTATATGTACTGGCATTTATTTTCTCCGGAATGGCAATTTATAAGCACAGAGAAAATATCAAGCGTTTATTAAATGGAACAGAAAATAAAATTTTTCAGAAGAATAAGAAAACCCTGATTGAACAAGGTGTGGTTCCGGTAGACAAGAAAGATAGATAGAGGAGAATGGATATGGCAAAAATAGGAATTTTAGGTGCCGGTGCATGGGGAATTGCACTGGGACTTGTATTGCATAAAAACGGACATCAGGTCACAATGTGGACTTGTGTGGAAAAAGAAGCAAAGATGCTTCTGGAGGACAGAGAACATAAAACCTCCTTACCGGGCATTCAACTGCCGGAGGATATGAAAATTACCATGAATCTGGAAGAAGCAGTACCTGGTATGGATTTGGTAATTCTTGCAGTAGCTTCCAAATATACAAGAGAAACTGCAGCCAAATTAAAGAACCTTGTGGTTCCGAAACAGAAACTGCTCAATGTCTCAAAGGGAATTGAAGAAAGCACTTTGATGACTTTGTCAGAAATTATTCAGGAAGAACTTCCGGGAACAGATGTATCCGTATTGTCAGGTCCAAGCCATGCGGAAGAAGTGGGAAGAGGAATTCCTACTACAGTTGTAGTCGGTTCTGAGACAAGAGAAACTGCCCATTATATCCAGAGCTTATTTATGAATGATGTGTTTCGGGTTTATACCAGCCCGGATATCAAAGGAATGGAATTAGGCGGCGCATTGAAAAATGTCATTGCATTAGCAGCCGGTGTGGCAGATGGTGCAGGATACGGAGATAATACAAAGGCTGCACTGATTACAAGAGGAATTGCTGAGATTTCCCGTCTGGGAATAAAGATGGGCGGAAATGTCAGTACCTTTAACGGTTTGTCCGGAATGGGCGATCTGATTGTTACCTGTGCAAGTATGCACAGCAGAAACAGACGTGCAGGAATCCTGATTGGACAGGGAAAATCCATGGATGAAGCCATGAAGGAAGTCAATGCAGTAGTAGAAGGGGTTTATTCTGCCAAGGCAGCCTATAAGCTTGCACAGAAATATCACGTTTCCATGCCAATCGTAGAGCAGGTGAATCAGGTGTTATTTGAGGGGAAAAATGTAAATCAGGCATTGAAGGATTTGATGTCAAGAGAAAAGAGAGATGAAATTGTAGAGGGATGGATAAAATAGATTTTCAAAAGGGAAAAAGAAAAATATTAAGAGTGATATTTGGCCGTACCGTGCTGTTGGTGACATCACTGTTGATTCAGCTGGGGATTTTGATTTTCTTTATGGTCAAACTTACGGAATATACCAGATATTACTATAGCATAGCAATCATTATTGCCATATTAATGCTGATTTATATCCTGAATCTGGATGAGAACCCGGCTTATAAACTGGCATGGGTGATACCGGTGGCAATGTTCCCGGTATATGGAGTATTATTTTATCTGTTTGTACATATTCAGCCTTCCAGACGTCTGATTGACAATCGTCTGCAGGATATCGGATATGAGACCAAGGGATATATGAAGCAGGATCCGCTGGTTATGCAGGAATTGGAGAAAAAGGATATCCGGGTAAAAAACTTTACGGAATATATGAACCGGGTAGGTCCTTTTCCGATGTGTAAGAATTCCAATGCCAAATATTATGCAGTGGGTGATGACTGGTATGAAGATTTTCTAAAACGTCTGAAAGAGGCAAAAGAATTTATCTTTATTGAATTTTTCATTGTCAATCATGGGGAATTATGGGATACTGTGCTGGAAATTTTGAAAGAAAAAGCAGCGGAGGGGGTTGAGGTTCGCTTTATGTATGATGGAACCTGTACCTTCTTCCGGCTTCCTCATAATTATCCGGAATATCTGGAGAGTATGGGAATTCATTGTAAGGTGTTCTCTCCGATTAAGCCGGTGCTCTCAACCTATCAGAATAATCGTGACCACAGAAAAATTGTGGTAATTGACGGAAAAATTGCATACACCGGCGGAGTGAATCTTGCCGATGAATATATCAATAAACTGGAGCGTTTCGGTCATTGGAAGGATACAGCAGTGGAACTGACCGGGGAAGTGGTCAATTCCTTTACCATACTTTTCCTTCAAAACTGGAATATCACCAATAAAGAAACGGAAGACGTATCCGGATACATGAGAGATTACAAGGTGGAATCCACCGGGTATATTATGGGTTATACAGACAGTCCTTTTGACTACATTGAGGTTGGCGAAAGTGTTTATATGGATATGTTGTATACCGCTGAAAAATATGTCCATATCATGTCTCCGTATCTCATCTTGGATAATGAGATGGTGACAGCTTTGGATTATGCTGTAAAGCGTGGAATTGACGTTAAAATTATTATGCCTCATATCACCGATAAGCCATATGCTTACATTGTGGCCAGAACTTATTATGAACTGCTGATTAAAAAAGGAATTAAAATTTATGAGTATCTGCCGGGCTTTGTTCATGCCAAAGAATTTATCAGTGACGATAAAAAGGCAGTGGTAGGCTCCATTAATCTGGACTATCGCAGTTTATATCTGAATTTTGAATGTGCTGCGTATATGTACGACGTGGACGCAGTCAATGATGCAGAACAGGACTTCCAGGATACACTGAAACAATGTGTGGAAATTACCATGGAAGACTGCAAATCATATAATGGATTTAAGAAATTTCTTGGAAAACTCATGCGGCCATTTGCACCGCTGATGTAGAAAAGAAATACATGGAAAGGAGATTAAACAAGATGGAAAAGAAACCATTTGTGACATTAGAGCAGGTGAAGGAAATTGCAAAGACATATCCGACGCCGTTTCATATTTATGATGAGAAAGGGATTCGTGAGAATGCAGAAAAGTTGAAAAAAGCATTTTCATGGAACAAGGGATTTCGGGAATACTTTGCAGTAAAAGCCACACCAAATCCTTTCCTGATTAATATTTTAAAAGAGTATGGATTCGGAGTGGACTGTTCCTCCATGACAGAACTTGTGATGGCAGAAAAGATGGGATTTGGCTCTGATCAGATGACAGACGGAATTATGTTTTCTTCCAACGCAACACCGGCAGAAGAATTTGTATATGCAAGAAAATTAGGGGCAATCATTAATTTAGATGATTTTACCATGGTAGATTTTCTGGAAAAGACAGCCGGACTTCCGGAAAAGGTATGCTGCCGCTATAATCCGGGTGGAGAATTTAAAATCAGCACCACAATCATGGACAATCCGGGAGATGCAAAATATGGCATGACAAAGGACCAGATGATTGAGGCCTATAAGATTCTCATGTCCAAAGGAGTAAAAGAATTTGGTATCCATGCATTCCTTGCAAGTAACACAGTAACCAATGAATATTATCCGACCCTTGCCAGAGAGTTATTTGAACTGGCAGTGGAATTAAAGGAAAAAACGGGAGCAAATATTACATTCATCAATCTTTCCGGCGGAATTGGAATTCCTTATACACCGGATAAGGAGCCAAATGATATTATGGTAATTGGCGAGGGAGTAAAGAAGGTATTTGATGAAGTATTAGTTCCGACAGGCCTTGGGGATGTGGCATTGTATACAGAATTGGGCAGATTTATGATGGGACCTTATGGAGCACTTGTAACACAGGCGATTCATGAGAAACACATCTATAAAGAATATATTGGATGTGACGCCTGTGCAGCAAACCTTATGAGACCTGCCATGTATGGAGCATACCATCATATCACTGTGCTTGGAAAAGAAAATGAGCCATGTGACCATAAATATGATGTGACCGGTTCTCTCTGCGAAAATAATGATAAATTTGCCATTGATCGTATGCTTCCAAAGATTGATATGGGAGATTATCTGTTCATTCATGATACCGGAGCGCATGGATTTGCAATGGGATATAACTACAATGGAAAACTTCGCTCTGCAGAATTGCTCTTAAAGGAAGATGGCAGTGTACAGATGATTCGTCGTGCGGAAACCATTTCGGATTATCTTGCCACATTCGATTTTTGTGATATCTTTAAAGGGGTAGAATAAAGATTATGAGATATTTGGAAAGAGAAATTTCAAAGGGACGAAATTTGGAAGAAGCGATTCCCAAATTTGTCGTGAAATTAATGGATGTATATAACCGTTATTCCTATGTGAGATTTTCCATGAATTATTATACATTTTATGAAATTTTGGAAGATTACGGGGAGAAAGATAACACACTTTCTTCCCTCTATGATACATTTCAGGGAATTGTGGAAGCAATGTTACACCATCCGGGAGAGGAAGAACTCCGAAAGGAACTGGAACAGACAGAGAAATTAAGAAACCGGATTACAGAATTGATGACCAGTCTCACCAATTGTGTGGATATTTTCAATATATATGAATATTGTTTGAATCGGGTGGAATACAACTATAAAGACGGAAGTGAATTTTTGCATGGAGCCGATGAGGAACTGACCAGAGATGTGTTGCAGTACATCTTACAGGACAGAGATCAGGTGGTAATCAATGGAAAAATCAGTGAAGTATTGCGTCAGCTTCCAATTCGGATGACGAAAGGACATTTCTTTGAATTACTGAAAGAAGGAATGAAAGTATATCGGGAAAGTGAAAAAGGCAGCGTAGATGATTTTATCTATATGATCAGAACGGTTTCCATGCTGGATATTTCGGAGAATACCTTTGCGCTTTTCCAGGATGTGGAAGGTGTTTACAAAGAATTTGCAGATACCGACTTTTCCGCGTTGGATGAAGAAAAATACAACAATCTTTCTGCGAAACTTCAATATGCAGTCAATGAGATTCAGAAGAATGTGGACCTTTATATGATGTTTGCGGATGTAGTCAACGATTTGTATGTGATTCTCCTGTCCTCCCTTCATCTCATGGGAAAAGACAGAGAGGATCAAAAAGATGAAGATACCTGTCTGGTTCTGATTCAGAAAGAACAGGACCTTTATCAGGGAGTTTCTTATGAGGATGTCTATGAAACACTGGAAGATGGATTCCTCTATCTGGAGGGGAAACAGGAAAAGTATTCAGAAACCTTCCAGAAATTTGGATATCTGATTGATTTGATTCAGGAAAGTTATCCGGATGTAATCCGACAGCTTTCCATGCAGGAGGTATTTCATGCTTTTGAGCGGATTTCCAAATTAGTATCCGGAAGTATTTTTGTAGAATTTGAAGAGCATCCGGAGCAGAGAGAAATTGCAGGGATGGAAAAAAAAAAAAAAAAATATCAGGCATTGGAGCAGGAATTAAATACATTTTTCCAGAATCATCCGAAGAATGTCAATCGGGCAGTGATGGCTCATATTTTATCAGAGCTTCCGGTAGCCTTTGGCAGTGTAGAAGAATTAAAGGATTATATATTAAACGCCTTATCCGGCTGCAGAAATCAGGCGGAGAAAGCAGCGGCAGTACAAATTCTTACTTCCATGCAGCAGGAGTAAAATTCGGAAAGGAGAGCATATGGAGTTTAGCAGGGAATTATATGTGGATGAGCCATTGAAAGACAGAATGGAGTCTCTGAAAGAAAAGCTGAATAACAACCAGTGGGTTCCTTTTATCCATGTGCTCACACTTCCAATTACAAAAGATGGATTGCTGGAAATTTATCCTGCATACGTTTTAAAGCAGAAATGGTATCAGTCCCGGACAATAAAGGTAGTTGGGATTGCATCCGGCAGGGAAGAAGCATTCTCCCTTGTGGAGAGAATCATACAGGATTGCATGAAACAATGTCATAATCTTGATATTGCAAACTATTTCAAATTTTGATTGAGGGACTGCTATGTTGGGAATTTTATTAGGTATTTTAAAAATAATAGGAATCATTTTTCTGGTGATACTGGCATTGCTGGCAGTTCTTCTTGCCGTTGTTCTTCTGGCTCCCGTTACCTACCGTGTTCAGGGAAGATTTCGGAAAGAAAGAAAAAATCTGGAGATAAGTATCCATTGGCTGTATCCGCTGATACAGATTCCCATTTCCATAACAGAAGATGGTTGTAAAACGGGATTTAAACTTCTGGGAATAAATTTCAATCAAAAGAGTAAAAGTAATAAAAAGAAAAAAAGGGAGCCTGTCATACAGAAGGAACCGGAGCCTTTTACACAGAAAGAACCGGAACCTGTGAAACAGGAAGAGTCTGAACCGCAGGAAAAGCCTGTTCACAATGATACTGCTGTTCCAAAACATTTCCGAATAATTGATAAGATTCGCGGAAAAATAGAAAAGGGGAAACAATTCTTAAAAAAGATACAGGATTTGCTGAAAAAGAAAGAGGAACTTCTGCAATTATGGGAGGATCCGGAAATTCAGGATGCCATTCATCAAAGTCTGGTTCTGATAAAAAAAGTATTTCATCATATCCTTCCGCGAAAACTGAGAGCGAATCTCCGGTTTGGACTGGAATACCCGGATCAGACGGGAAAATTGTATGCCTTTCTGTCCGCTTTTTATGGCATGTATGGAAAATCTCTGATCTTAGAGCCGGATTTTGAGAACAAAATTCTGGAAGGAGATTTTTGGTGCAAAGGCAGAATTCGATTGCTAAATTTGATATATTATGGTATATCTTTTTATAGAATCAAAAAAATCAGAGAGATAATCAGCAAGTACAGGTAATGGAGGTAAATTATGGAAGAAAAGAAATTTAATGGTACGGTAGACGCATTGATGAAGGGAATGTCTAATGTATTGACCACAAAGACTGTGGTTGGGGATGCAGTGACAGTAGGCGATACTATCATCCTTCCTCTGGTGGATGTATCCTTTGGTATGGGTGCAGGTTCCAGGGATGGTGCCGGAAAAGAAACTGCCCAGGGCGGAATGGGTATGAAGATGTCGCCAAGTGCTGTGCTGGTGATTCATAATGGACATACAAAACTGGTTAATATTAAGAATCAGGATACCGTAACAAAGATTTTAGACATGGTTCCGGATTTGGTGGACCGTTTTAAAGATAAAGGACAGAAACAGGATGATATCGGAGTGACAGATCAGGAAGCAGTGGATGCCGTGATTTCCGCTTCGGAAGAAAAATAATTTGATTATTTGCGTTGCCACGGCATATATTATGATAAGAACATAAGTGTGAAGGCTGCGCAATGCATAAGATATGTGGTTTTATTTTGTTCTGGCTGGCAGTAGGGATGGTCATAGGTATGCAATTGGATGGCAATTTTTTTGTCATCTGTCTGATCATTGTTATGCTTGTGCTGGGATTTAATCTATTTTGCAAAAGGTAGAGTCAGGAGAGTTTTCATGTATCAGGTAAAGTTGACAGAATTAAATTACGCAGAAGGTGCAAGATATTTGGGCTATGGGACGAGTACTCCTGATTCCACGGTGATGGAACTGATGAGGGAGTGCAGTGCGCAAATATGTGAAACGGCAGTCCCTTGTTTTGTATACCGGATTTTTCCGTTGGAAGAAGAAAAAGATAGATTAAAATTACAGGGCACCGCCTGTACGCTTTCAGGAACATCCATACGGGAACATTTAAACAACTGTCATTCTGCTGTTCTTCTTTGCGCAACCCTTTCCTCATCCATAGACCGCTTAATACGAAAAACAGAAATTCAGGATATGGCAAAAGCAGTTATCATGGATGCAATGGCGGGGGTGGCAGTGGAACAGCTCTGCGACAAGGCAGAAAAAATGATAAAAGAACAATATGAGAAAAGCAAGACAGGCTATTTTACATGGCGATTTGGGTTTGGATATGGGGATTTGCCTTTGGAGGAAGAACGTATGGCATTGAGACTTCTGGAAGCAGAAAAGCAAATCGGAGTGAATTTAAATGAAAGCCTGATTATGTTTCCGAGAAAAACCGTCGCCTGTGTGATTGGGATAAGCAGTGAGAAACTCGGAGCCAAAAAACGTAACTGTCTGTCTTGCAATATGTACGAGAGATGTAGCTTTAGAATGAGAGGTGAACGCTGTGGAGTTTCATAGTTTATTAAAAAAGAAATCATACATTTTACTGGATGGCGCCATGGGGACCATGCTGCAGAAAGGTGGATTGCAGCTGGGAGGAATTCCGGAGGAATTGAATATCACAAATCCTGAACTGGTGCGGGAAATACATAGAAAATATATTGAAGCCGGTTCGGATATTATTTATGCGAATACATTTGGTGCCAATGGATACAAACTGGCACATTCCCCTTATTCGGTAAAGGAGCTTATCACAGCGGGAATTGCCATTGGCAAAAAGGCTT
>CALWLV010000025.1 GCA_944381595.1 uncultured Roseburia sp. | reverse complement strand
CGCCGGCGTTGTGCACATAGGCGAAATAAGCGGAGGATATGACATCTCTCAACCACCACGTGGAACGAATTACAATCATTCTCGGATTATGAGCGAATAATGGAAGCTGTGATTTTTCAACACGATGATTATTTGGCACTGTGCTTCCATCGGAAACCGGACTAAAAATTCCAGAACCGTATACCATATGCTCACACATCAAATCAACTGTGCTGTCTGCCCATGCTCCCGCCGAAGCTTTTCCATTCGATGTGGCGTTTGATAGGTAAATTCTATGTGAAAGTACGTGAGAACTTCCAAACGCATTACTGATTATCGTTTTTGCTTGTTCCAGTCCTTCTGTATACATCTTTGAGCCGACATATGCGCCAGTGGTAATATCTGTATCATTCATCATGTGGGTATAAAGGACTGTGTCCGGAACAATCACTACATGATGTTTCGTAAAATTCGTGTCACCGCAGTTATAATAATAATCAAATGCCGCAATACGCCAGTTCACGCCGCCGATAACCCAGTAATCACCAATGTACAGATCAATAAAAGTTCCAGATGATATGGCTTGCCATTGTGCATCAGTTACGGCGTTACCAAGGTTTTTACCGCGATATATGGAGTTATGTGCCCCGGCATTGTTCCCATTTAATCCACTAAGCTCATCCTTGATGCTTGTCACCTGATAATTACTTCCCAGCGATAAGGCTGCTCCAGCAGATATGGCGGACAATGCTTTACAAAGTTTATTATTGTATATGAAATAATCCCCAGCAGAATATGAACTTTCCGGATTGAACTCGTCGCTTCCAATTACGTTTGTGTGTTGGTTAATTTGTTCTCTTTCCTCGATGATTTCTTCGGCTCCATATTCTGTTCCCACCTGTGTATATGATGTGTTATCGGTAAAACTAACTGTGCCGTCATCATTATCTGTCATAAAATATTTTCTTTTTGTATTTATAGTTTCATTAATGATTTCATTCTGAAAGTCAGTTGATAAAATTGCCATAATCGTCCTCCAATCACTTTCTTAACACAAAACTTATTCTCTTTTTTACAACCCTTTCGACGATGCTTTGATTTCCAAGGACAAAGCTTAGTCTGTCTTTAGTAACCTGTGTGCCGACATTCCTTTCTGATTTAAAGTGAGAATTTCCAAGTCTGAAGCTCAAAAATCCTTTATTCTTTTTTTGATTTGTGAATCCTGTGTAAAAAAGAAGACACGCTCTTTCCAACCTGTTGAAATCTTCGTAAGTTGGTGTTGGGGCGTTGTCATACCACGTTCTCATGTCTGTATTATCGTACAGAAACGTGTGATTTCTCATAGATTCTAAATTTTCTTCCATCGCATTAAACTCATCAGCATAAGGATATTGGGCATATGAGTTTTTGTCTGCTCCCATATCTGTATATGGAAAATCAACAAAAAGACTTTCTGCAAGGCTCCTGAGATAAGCAATGTTATTTTTTATTCGGTTGTAATCTGAATAGTTAAAGTAGTCTTCCGACACCCAATTTGTTTTCGGCTCTTTCCACACGCTCTCGCCTCCTTGTTTTTAATGCCCCATCTATTGTCCCGTTAAATGTCATTTGATGCTCCTCGATAACTACTTTTAAATTGTCGACATATTTGTTCTCTTGGAAAATCGTATCTCCGCAATCTAATGCAGGCTCCCCGCGAAAATCCAATTCGTACTCTATTTCTGATTTCTCATATTCTGCTACCCATTCCGCCACATCTTTGCAGTGTGACGAGTCGGAGATAAGCGGGTTGCTCCACGTTATATCATTTCCCCGGTTATTAATAGCAGTCGTATAATATGCAGTTGATAAATTATATTTGTGTCCTTTTATTGCGATTTTCACCTGCTCTCCTATCGACACACCAGAAATAGAAAATTCTACAAAATACGCTCCGCTTGAGACGATAGAAACTGACCCATTTCCCTCTTGTACGGATACCGAATATCCATATGATGGTTCTGAGAAAAAGTAGGTCTTGTTTTCTCCGTCATACGAAAAAGTATCGCTTGATAAGTCTTGTTCTTCAGACCCAGAAGAATATATTGTTCGCGCTACGTTTAAATTCTTTATTTTTTGAAGCTGTGTTCCGGTAGGCGTAGAATACAAATCGTCATACTCTATTTTGTAATCTGAATCTGCTCCAAACGCGATTTGGTCAATCTGTATTCTTTGGTTTGGATATTTTGTTCTCAAAAACTCAATCTGAACTTTATCGAAAGTATTCAATTCCTTCATAAGCTCAAATCTCGGATCTTCAATATCTGTAATACTAAACGAATCAACGATAGCGTCCTTTAAGTACGTGCGAATTATAAATTCTTTTGGAAGATTATTGGAAAATATGATTCGAAATCCATAACATTGATATGGCATCTCTAATATCTGCGTGATTATAGGGTTTGTATCAAATATACAGTCATTTCCACTAATCTGTGCGCTCACATATCCATTGTTTTGTACTCCAACCCTCGGCACGAAAAGCATTTTCCCATCAGCAATCCAGTAATCTTTTTGATAAGAAGCATATAAATTTTTCTCATAATCTTCATTAAGACTTTGAACATTGGAAAAATATTCAGCCCCATTTGTTTCAATCGTGACATCTGGAATAAACGCTTGCGTTAATCGAATCTTGCCGTATCTGTCATACTCTAATAGTGCCCGTCCGGCATTCGCGATAATCTGCAACGCCTCTTTATGTGTCACATTTGGAATCGGATTATTTACCTTTATATCCTTAAGGTATTCATCAATGACATAATCTTCGGGATTGATTCCAGCATCCATAAAAACTTCTTCTGCCAGATCAAAAAGGCTAATTCCCTCACTGTGGTATATCCCTCTATAATAATTTCCGTTCATATATTGGAATTTGTCCACCGCCGATATTGTGGCTTGTGAATCATTCGCACTCCACTCAGAAACATATAACGTATGTAGCTGCATCCACTCGATAACATTTTCTGAAACCTCATATCCATACATAACAGACAATAGTTGTCCAGGTTCAAGGAAGTTGATTTCGGAATCTGGGTTATCAGGATTAAATCTCAAATCTTCATTTTTTAAAACTACAGAAAAACTTGAACCCGGAAGATTTTCGTTAATCATCGACACTGACGAAGAGGATTCTGTATTAATAATCCACTCATTGTCGTACTCGGCAACAACTCCAAGTTTAAAGAAAAATATTCGCAGCCTTCCATGTGGTTTTAACATTTTTTTAATATTTAATGTTATTGAAGTTATTGATTCAAAAATCATATCCGTTTGAAAATAGCTATTGTTATTCTCAAACTCGATCTCATATCCGGAAGATGTTGAAATCGAAAACAATGTAGGATAATTATCTCCAAATTGAATCGTTAATCCCCGCACATCTGATAAGGAAAAGCTTATGGTCAGTGAATCTACAGAATCTTCTGGAAATAAATGATCTACAGTTATTCCGTTCTTGCGATAATCGCCAGAGCGTGGTAAGAAAAACATAGATCCGTCTGCTTTAAAAAAATCCTTCTCATAAGTTGCATATATATTACCTATATCATTTTTTATAAAAATGCTTTTCTCATCAGAATATGAAGTAAGTTGCGGGGACTCTTCTACCACTGCCGTGTTTTGCGCCTCAAGATTGATAATTCCGAGAATTACCCTCATGTAAGAACGGTTTCTTATCGGTTCTTTCATGGACTCCTTATATTCTTTGGAGACTTCATACATTTTACCACCCCGTATCAATGACATTTACTTTACAATTCGTATAGATCAATGGTTTCCCGTTTTTGTTTGTAAGATAAACGTCGGCTGTTCTATCTCCGGGATACATCGTGAGCACTCTCCAGTCGTTCGCTACCATATCGAAAAATCGTATAGAGACAAAAAATCTATCAAATTCTTTTAACAAGTCAGACCATGTTCCTGCTTTTAAAACTGGCCAAAAAAGATTGTCGATTTTGTAGTTGTCTCTTCCGATTTTTTGTCCCACAATTTTATTATTTGCATTTCTTCCCGCGTTTACAGCTGTAGTAACAACCATGTTAGGATATAACCCGGGAGATGGATATTTCTTTCCGTTGACCTCAATAAATGCCATATATACACCCCCCTTATGTAGTCACAAAATTATATCCTGAGTTATGTCTCGCTCTTTCTAAGAGTTTGTCCGTTCGCTTTCCGTCAAGTTTTACAGACACATCTTTTGCTAATATGCGTTTGTTTGTATCAAGAATCTGCTGTAAAAGAGAATCTGTCATAGCAGTTCGTTCCAATGTTCTTCCTGCAGGAATTTCCACGGAGTAATCATTAGAAGATGCCGGATACGTCCGATATGCACGTTCATATAGATAATCTTTGTTATCAAAAAGATAGGTATGATTCATTAAAGATGCGTTGGATAACACCCTTGCCATTCCAGAAAGAACGCCACTTTCTACTGCCTTTTTTATAATGTTTTCAGAAGCTCCAAATGCTCCATTTGGCATATTTTCTAAAAGACTTGTGGCAATCATCCTCATGGTTCTAGGGTTTTCCAGTGGAATGACCGCTTCCCGTCCGGCCTCACCAACACCGATGATAGACGGGGCACTGAAAAGTCCGCCTTTTGCATTCCATGATATATCAATATCCGGGATTTTAATATCGTTACCCAAAATGTTTACCGTCTTTGTTCCGGTCGTAACTTTGAGTTTTGGAATTCTAATATTGGTAAGCCCACTGACGAGTTCTTCCGCGAGAGATTTTCCAATGCTAGATAAACTACCTATTCCTTTTTTAATTTTTTCTGGAATTCCGGAAAGAAAGGTCTTGAATGAGTCCCATTTATCATCAAACCCGTCTTTTAATCCTTGTACAACATCTTTCCCTTTTGGTTTGATTTTGTTCAAAATATCTCCAATACTTGAAAATGTTTCGTTCTTAATATTTTTTACAATATTAAGGAATCCACTTTCTTTAATTTGGGTATATCCATTTTTTAAACCATTAATGACATCTTTACCCTTTTGGGTAATCTTATCTTTCATTCCTCCAATTCTCGCAAAGGTTTCATCTTTAATTGTTGAGACAGTGGTCAGGAATTGACTTTCTTTGATTGACTGATAACCATTTCTCAGTCCGTTAATTACGTCTTTACCTTTTTGAGTTACCTTGGTCTTAATGTCTCCGACTTTATCAAATGTCTCTTGACCAATATTTTTTACTTTGTCCAAAAATTCACTATTTTTGACAGCCTCGTATCCATTCTTTAATCCGGTTATTGCGTCAGAACCTTTCTCTTTAAGCCACTCTCCGGCATCTCCAGCTTTCTCTTTTACAAACGTGCCTATTTTTGACACAGCCGTTCCAAGCCCTTCTTTTGCAGATTCAATCCCACTTTTCAACCCGTCAATTAAAGCAGAGCCTTTTTCTTTCAGCCATTCGCCAGCGTCACTGAGCGCGCCTACCACTTTATCTTTTACGTTTCCGGCAAATTCTGTGATTTTATCCCAGTTCTTGAAAATCAGGAAAC
>CALWLV010000024.1 GCA_944381595.1 uncultured Roseburia sp. | reverse complement strand
TTGTTGGACAGCTTAATTTTACATCAAAAAGGAACAGGATTCCTTATATTTTTGGCATTTATTGAAAGTTGTGGATAACAGGATACAGCAGATTTGCCTGGTGGGGATAATTCTGCGGAAACTCAAGTGAAATTTTTACATTGCAAAAATCATAAAAAATGATTATAATTTTATATAGAATTACGTTTGGCAGAAAAGTAAATACAACAGAGAAAGGGACACTTTATGAAGGGAAACACATTAAGACATACCCTGATATTTCTGTCTCTGCTCATTATTTTCTCAATGTTCCATGTTTCTTTTCCAAAAGGTGAAGAGGCGGAAACAGAAAAGAATGGGCGCATTCTATTTATCAGTTCATACTCCTATGCATGGGATACAGTTCAGATTCAGATTGATGGAATTAAAAAGGGTATACGACAGGGGACTACGGTAGACTATGAATTTATGGACACAAAGAGATTCGGTGATGAGGAACAGCTTCAACGATTTTATGAAAATTTAAAATACAATCTGGAACATCAGGAGGATTATGATGTCATTATTCTGGGAGATGATTCTGCACTGGTTTTTGCTTTGGAACACAGAGATGAACTTTTCCCTGATACTCCATTGGTTTTTGAAGGAGTCAATGACGAATCTCTTGCCTTAGAAGCAGCAAAAGATCCCTTAATTACCGGTGTTCTGGAAAAGTTATCGATTGAAAAAAATATTGATTTTGCACGGTCACTTTATCCGGATGCAACCCGCGTTGTAGGCATTTTTGATAATTCTCTTACCGGTCAGACCTCACGGGAGCAATTTTTTGAATCTGCGTCTTCCTACCCGGACCTTGAATTTGCAGAAATCAATACATCGGAACTGACCTCTGAGGAATTGATTCACGCACTTGCAGAATTAGATACGAACAGTATCCTTATTTATGTGGTAATGACAGAAGACGCCAGCGGCAAACAGTATACAAACAGTCAATCCATTCAGCTTATTTCCCAATATGCAAAAGTTCCCGCTTTCCGCATGGTATCCGGAGGAATTGGCGAAGGTCTTTTAGGCGGAAACATTGTATCCATGGAAAAATCCGGTGAAATTGCAGCTGAAATCTGTATGGATATTATTGACGGTACCTCTCCATCAGAATTTGACGTCGTTGTGGATAGTCCAAATATTTACTGTGTGGATGAAGCCGTGATGAAAAAATTCAACTTGGATCTCTCTCTCATACCGGATGGAGCAAAAATTATAAATCATGAGGAAAACTTCTGGGAACGCCACCAGACTGCGTTGGTTCCGGCCACTATCATTATCCTTTTGTTGTTGCTGATCATAGCTCTTTCCATCTCCGATAATGCAAATTACAGGAAACTGTCCCGCGAGCTTACAAAGGCAAAACAAAATCTTGAAAATGCCTACTATCATGATACCCTCACCGGACTTAAAAATCGTACCTGTCTGATAAAAGATTTGGAAAATCTTTCCCATTCCGATACCATCTATGCTCTTATGATGATTGATATTGATAATTTCAAACAAATCAATGATACCTATGGACATCATATTGGCGATGAAGCTCTGCAGCAAATAGGAAAACGTCTAACTGAAATCAGCACAGATAAACTCATGGCATACCGTCTGGCGGGAGACGAATTCCTGGTGATTGCATATGCGAATGATGATTCCGGTTTTTATACCGAAGCTAATCTGTGTATTGAAATCTTTCGCAAAGATTTTGATTTACAGGGAATCTCTTACCATATCAATGGAAGTATTGGTATTGCAATTTCACCCAATGATACTGAAAATATCCATGATTTGATGAGTTATGCAGACAAGGCTATGTATAAGGTGAAAAAATCTTCCAAAAATGCATTCTGTTTTTATCAGGATTTAAATCAAACTAAGAAATGAATCTGTCTTCAAAAAATTTCCCATTACAGAACTCCTGTAATGGGAAATTTCTTATTTTTATGACTTCTTCACTATTTCCAGAACATCATATCCATAACGTTCCAGCTGAAGTATTTTCTTTGATTCTCCTGAAATCATACTGTACCCTTCTTCTGTCAATACAATTTCCTGCTCTTTCTCACTATAATTCATAACAAACAGATAATCGCTTTCATCTCCACATCTTCTTGTGATAGAGACTCCTTCTTTCGCTTTTTCTACCGGTGGTTTTTCCAATTTCAGATCCTCTGCAATCATTTCATAGAATTCCTGCAGGAATGTATCTTCTATTCTGGTCGCTATGTAATAACAGGTTCCCTTTCCATAGATATGTTTTGTGACAGCCGCCATATCCTGGTAAAAATCATCCCCATAGACAGCAAGAACTTCTGTCTCTTCTCCCGGATGAATAATCTCGCACAAATCTTTACATTCATAAGAAGACTTCTTAAAATATTTCTCACCACGCTCTGTCACTTGAATGGTATTCCGATCTGTATCATATAATGGATCCACTTCTTCCATCCAAAATCCTGCCACATCCATCAGACCATTTCCAGGAAATCCTCCCAGAAAACAACGATCCGACTCGTCCACATTTCCCGTACAATAAGTGAATACCACATTTCCACCCTCTGCCACATACGTTTTTAATCTCTCTGCCACTTCCGGCTTTAACATATATAACATCGGTGCTACAACTAATTTATAAGGACTGAAATCCTGATTCATATCATTCACATCCGTTGCAATGCCCATATTCCAGAATGGACGATAATGGCGCTTACAAGTCTGCTCATAATTTCTTCTGTCATTTAATCCCTGAAGGTTATCGATTGCCCATCGGTTGTCCCAATCATAAATGACTGCCACTTCCGGTTTCTGACAGGTTCCCACAACCTTATCCAGTTTTTCCAGATTTTCTCCTAATTTGGATACTTCCCGGAATACTCTGGTATCCGTACCACCATAATGATCTACCACTGCGCCATGGAATTTCTCACTGGCTCCTCTTCCTTTTCTCCACTGGAAATATTGTACACTGTCAGAACCATGAGCCACTGCCTGCATTGATACCAGTTCATGCACACCCGGACGCTTTAATTTACAAACTCTCTGCCAGTTTACCTGACTTGGTGCACTCTCCATTAATAAAAATGGCTGATGCTTTAAAGAGCGGTTCAAATCGTGTAAAAATGCCGTTTTTGCCGCAGTATCCGCAAAACTTTCATAATCATTATGCCAGTCCGGATAACTATCCCAGGAAACCACATCTACATACTTTGTCAGATACCATGGATCAAATCCAGGGAATGTTCCCATTAAATTAGTGGTCACCGGGATATCCGGTGTCATTTCCTTCAACGGCTGTATCTCATTTTTCATAAATTCTGTGGTCTGATATGTAACAAAACGTAACCAATCCAGATTTAATCCATGAATTTCTCTTTCTCCATGAGGACACGGAGATTCAATTTCCTCAAATCCGGAAAATTCATGGCTCCAGAATCTGGTCCACCATTTGCTGTTCAAATCATGAATGTCTCCGTGATAACGCTCTCTCAGCCAGTCACGAAATGCCTCCTGACACAACGGACAATGGCATTCTCCGCCATATTCATTTGACACATGCCACATTTTTAAGGCCTTTCTCTTTCCATAACGCTCTGCCAGCATCCGATTCATCTGTGCAGTCTTTCTCCGATAGTAGGGAGATGTATAACAATGATTATGACGTTCTCCATGAAGATTTCTTACACGGTCGGAATTCATACGCAAAACTTCCGGATGGTTGCGATCCATCCATGCCGGTCTTGCCCCGGAAGGGGTGGCTAATATTGCTCCGATTCCATTTGCTTCCAGACGATCAAATAATTCATCCAGCCATTCAAAAGTATATACTCCTTCTTCCGGCTCCAAAGCCTTCCATGCAAAAATACCGATGGAAACCACATTTACATGTGCCAGTTTCATCAGTCTCACATCTTCTTTTAAAATCTCCGGCATTTCCAGCCACTGATCCGGATTGTAATCACCTCCGTGCAGTATTTTCGGCATATCTTTCACAATTGATTGAAACATAATCTTCTCCTTTCAGATTTTTCATATAATTATTTTACCACAAGATATATTTTCTCACAACAAAAAGAGACGGCTATTTTGCCGTCTCCAAAATTTATTTCACACACTGACTGTACTGCTGTTTTGTCTCCTGAACTTTCTTCTCTTCGGCTGCCGGTGTTGGATAATAGCCCTGCTTGTGCATCACATTGAATACATCCTGCTGAATCTCATGCTCCTGACTTAAAATGTGTAACATGGTCTGTCTCACATCCTCATGAACGCATTCATTGGCATACATATTAAACAAACTGGTGCTGTTTTTCTGTGAAGTCAGTGCATCCCCTAATATTTCCTTTTCCGTATAAATCCCTGGCATATCCATTCCCTCCTATGATAACTTAGAATACAATTCGTTGAAATGTCCCTGATGTTTGCTTGAAATCTCAGTCATTTTAGACTTCAATTCCGGGGTTTCTGCATGCTCTGCCAGCATCTGATATTTTTTTATCAGAAGTTCTTCCTCTCCCAGCAGTTCTTTGATTGCAGATAATTCTTTTTCCGATAACTGTGTCATGATAATACCTCCTTAAATTTTGTCCCTTCTTATTATTTTCCAAAATCAAAGAAGTATTCATATGTTATTGAAATTTTATTTTTTATCCACAAAAACTCAATAAGATGTTATACTCAATCAGGAAACCTCCACAAATCCATTGGCTTCCAGAGATTTAAAATAAGTGCAAAGCCGCTCATACAGCGGCTCTGCGTTTTCTCCAAACTTTTCTTTTACTTGTTCTGCTATCTGGAAAATGGTTTTTTCACCATCAATCATCAGCCAGACAAAATTTCCATACTGATCAAGAGATACCCTGGTCTCTTTTGGCATACCATACAACGTAATGGCTATTTTATTCAGAAGACCTTTGTTTTCCTTAATAATCTCAATGGTTCCATTTTCTTTCTGTTTCCATTTTAACCCTGCTTTGATGCGGGGTATCATATCAAGATAATTTTTTCCCTTATGATTCCTTCTCATGTTTACTCCAGATTGTAAATTTCAGAATGGTAAGAATTAAGATTGCCATAACCACAAGTCCACCAATCTGACCGGTATTTACTACATCTCCAGCTTTTCCAATCACATCTCTGAGGGTTCCTGAACCAACCGGAATTAATGCAAACACTGCTAATAAAATTCCTATGATACCTTCTCCGGCTATCATTCCTGAGCAGGTAAGGACTCCTCCGTTTACGACATCATTCTTTTCTGCTTCTGTCTTATACTTTCTATTTTCTACGAACCAGCGAACAATACCTCCAACCATAATTGCCACTGATAATTCCAATGGCAGATACAAGCCGATTGCAACCGGAAGTACCGGTATTCTTAAAATTTCTACTACGATAGCGATAAATACTCCGATGAATACCAGCGTCCATGGAAGTTCTCCTCCCATAACACCTTCTACAATCATTTTCATAAGAGTTGCCTGTGGTGCAGATAATTCAGCGGAACCAAAGCCCAATGCTTCGTTCAGAAGATAAAGGATTCCTCCAATTGCAAGTGCTGATACGATTGCTCCAATCAACTCTCCGATCTGCTGTTTCTTTGGTGTTGCTCCAAGAATATATCCGGACTTTAAGTCCTGTGATGTATCACCCGCCATAGCTGCAATGATACAAATAATAGAACCAATTGCAATGGCACCGGCCATTCCTGCTGCTCCTGTCATTCCGCTTGCTTTCAAAAGAAGAGTAGAAATTAACAGAGTTGCAATTGCCATACCGGATACCGGATTATTACTGCTTCCAATTAACCCTACCATACGGGATGATACTGTTGCAAAGAAGAAACCAAAGACTACAATAATCACTGCACCAAAAATATTTACCGGTACAGCCGGTACAACGGCAATTAAAATAATTACAATCAAAATTGCACCAAGAATAACAGGAAACTTCAGATCCTGATTTGTACGAACTTCTGTTTCAGCTCCGTTATTTCCTTTCAATCCCATCATAGCCTCTTTAAAGGTTCTTATAATCAGAGGGAAAGTCTTAATCAGACTAATAATACCACCGGCTGCAACAGCACCGGCTCCAATGTAACGAATATAATTACTCCAGATTCCACTGGCTCCTTCTTTTGCATATATTTCACTGATTGTCACTGTTGCCGGATAAAGTACTGTATCCGCACCGAAAAGATTGATGGCAGGAATCAGTACAAGCCAACCAAGCACACCACCGGCAAACATATAAGAAGCAATTTTCGGACCACAGATATATCCTACCGAGATAATCGCCGGGTAAACCTGCATACTCACTTCTGTTTTTAATTTATCAATGGCAAGTATCGCTGTTCCGCTTGCAACTCTGAATCCATCGATGATGAATTTGAAAGCTGCTCCGATACCCATTCCTACAAATACAGTAAACGCACTGGCTCCACCTTTTTCACCGGCCAGCATAACTTCTGCACAGGCAGTTCCTTCCGGATAAGGAAGGGTTCCATGTTCTTTTACAATCAAAGCTTTTCTAAGAGGTACCATGAACATGATGCCAAGAATTCCTCCGAAAAGTCCAATCAAAGTTAATTCCAAAAGGCTTGGAAGTTCCATCACACCTTCTGCCGCCCAAAGGAAAAATGCAGGCATGGTAAAGATAGCACCTGCGGCCAAAGACTCACCGGACGAACCAATGGTCTGTATCATATTTGCTTCCAGAATGGAGTTTTTACGGAAAAATACCTTCATCACACCCATTCCGATGACTGCTGCCGGTATGGATGCAGATATGGTCATACCTACTCTCAATCCCAGATATGCATTAGCCGCTCCGAATACAATGGCAAGTATCACACCAATCAAGACCGATTTTACCGTAAACTCCGGTACAATCCGATCTGCACTGATATAGGGTTTAAATTCCTTATTGTTATTTTCTTTGCTCATATGTGTTCTCCTATACGTTTATTCTTCATTCATCTTTGCGAGCTTTGCCGCCTGGTCAGCTGCGATACATGCGTCGATGATTTCCTGAATATCACCATTCATGATTTTATCCAGTTTATATAGTGTCAGACCAATTCTATGGTCTGTTACACGTCCTTGTGGGAAGTTATAAGTTCTGATTTTCTCAGAACGATCTCCTGTTCCAATCTGACTTCTTCTGGCATCTGCTTCTGCATCATGTGCCTTCTGAATTTCCAGATCATACAATTTCGCACGAAGCAGGGCAAACGCTTTCTCCCTGTTCTGAATCTGAGATTTCTCTGTCTGGGAATAAATTACGATTCCCGTTGGATAATGGGTCAGACGTACCGCTGAATCTGTGGTATTGACACACTGTCCGCCATTTCCGGAAGCTCTCATTACGTCGATTCGAATATCTTTTTCATCAATATGAACATCCACTTCTTCTGCTTCCGGCATAACTGCCACCGATGCTGTGGAGGTATGAATACGTCCGCCGGACTCTGTTTCCGGTACACGCTGCACACGATGAACTCCACTTTCGTATTTCATAACAGAATAAGCTCCCTGTCCTTTTACCATAAATTCAATTTCTTTCATGCCGCCGATACCGGTTTCATCCGCGTTCACTACTTCTACCTTCCAACCTCTGGACTCGATATAGTGGGTATACATACGGAATAATTCTGCTGCAAACAATGCCGCTTCGTCTCCACCTGCACCGGCACGGATTTCCACAATGATATCCTTATCATCATTTGGATCCTTTGGAAGCAGCAAAATTTTCAATTCTGTTTCCAATTGTTCAATTCTTTCCCTGGCATCATTCAACTCTTCTTTTGCAAGCTCACGCATTTCCTCATCATTCTCAGACTCTAAAATGGCAAGACTGTCTTCCTGATCCTGATTTGCCTGCTTATATGCAGTATAAGCTTCCACAATTGGCGCAAGATCATTCTGTTCTTTCATAATTTTCCGAAATCTTGTCTGGTCGTTTACCACATCCGGATCATTCAATTCGTTCATCAGTTCTTCGTAACGAAGTACAAGGTCCTCTAATTTATCAAACATCTTTTTTCCTCCAATTGATTCTAATCTGTTTTTCGCGACATAACCACCCGGTCAAGACCGGCAAGATCTTTCTTTGTAACAATATGGGAAAATCCATTTTCTCTCAAAATCCGATGTAAGTCTTCTGACTGGTCGTATCCAATTTCATAAATCAGATATCCACCCGGCTTTAGAAATTTCACCGCTTCCTTTGTAATTGCCTCATAAAATTTCAGTCCGTTTTCTGCCCCATCCAAAGCCAGAACGGGCTCATAATCCCTTACTTCCTCCATAAGAGACATAATTTCTCCACTCTTTATATATGGCGGATTGGACAAAATCATATCGTACGCCTTTCCCTGCAGCTGTTCAAACAAATCACTTTGTACAAAATCAATGTCACACTGATTTGTCGCTGCATTTCTTTCGGCCACCTTCAATGCTTCTTCTGAAATATCTACAGCCGTCACATCGACCTCTTTCTTACTGAACCTTTTCACACTCACTGCAATACATCCGGAACCGGTGCACATATCAAGGATTTTCTCCCCTCCGGAAAACTGCTCACAAACTTTCAGTGCTTCTTCCACCAGAATCTCTGTATCCTGCCTCGGAATCAGTACATGTTCATTGACCTCAAAATTCAGTCCCATAAATTCCTGCTGTCCCGTCAGATGCTGTAACGGAATGTGTCCACACCGTCTCTCAATAAGATTCTGATATCTTTCATACAATATCCGGCCTTTTTCCATGGAGTCCGGATAATCCCTCATGCACAGCAAGTATTTGGTCCGATTCAAACCAAAGACATATTCAAACAACAACCATGCATCATTTTTCCACTCATCAATCCCCGCATCCACCAGTTTCTTTTCCGCTTCTGTCAAGATTTCACATAGTCTTAA
>CALWLV010000023.1 GCA_944381595.1 uncultured Roseburia sp. | reverse complement strand
AAGAACTGTAACAGCAATTACAAAAGCGAGATTTGCCTGATATGCAGGGAAAGATTATAAAAGGCATTGCCGGATTTTACTATGTGCATACTGCACATAGTAAAATCTATGAATGCAAAGCCAAAGGGATATTTCGATATAAGAATATGAAACCCCTGGTAGGGGATAATGTGGAGATTGAAATATTAGATGAAGAAAACTCCACAGGCAATATAACAAAGATTTTGGAGAGAAAAAATTCTCTGATCAGACCGGAAGTGGCAAATATTGATCAGGCATTGGTTGTATTTGCAGTAAAAAGCCCGTCGCCTAATTTAAATTTATTGGATAGGTTTCTGGTGATGATGGAAGCACAGGGAATTTCCAGTGTAATAGCATTTAGCAAATCTGATCTGGCAGAGAAAAATGATGTGCGAAAACTATGTGATATTTATGAGAAGGCGGGATATTGCTGTCTGAACATAAGTACACTTGAAGATATAAATATTGATCAAGTAGAAGAAATCTTACAAAATAAAACAACAGCATTGGCAGGGCCTTCCGGTGTGGGAAAATCCACATTATTAAACAGGCTTGTGCCGGATGCAAAGATGGAAACGGGCGCAATCAGCAGGAAAATCCAACGGGGGAAACACACCACCAGACATTCGGAAATTTTCTGTGCAGGAGAAAATACTTATATTTTTGATACGCCTGGCTTTAGTTCCATGTACCTCTCAAATTTTGAAGAAGATGAGCTGAAGGATTATTTTCCGGAATTTGATTCCTATCTGGGGCAATGTAAATTTCATGGCTGTGTACATATTCATGAACCCGGATGTCGGGTGAAACAGGCATTGGAACAAGGAGAAATCAATCAAAACAGATATGACAATTATGTCTTGATGTATAACGAGCTAAAAAATACGAAAAAGTATTAAAATAAAATAAGATGGGAGAGGATTTTATGTACAAACTGGCACCATCGATTCTAAATGCAGACTATGGAAATTTGGAATCACAAATTAAACTTGCGGACCGGGCGGGCGCAGATATGATACATCTGGATGTGATGGATGGGATGTTTGTTCCATGTATTTCTTTTGGATGGGATTTGATCAAAGATGTTCGTCATTGTACAGATAAAAAATTTGACGTGCATTTGATGATTGATAATCCGGACAGATATTTGCATTATTTTAAGGAAGCGGGGGCGGATATCATATCTGTCCATGCAGAGGCCTGCAGTCAGCTGGATGTAACGATTGAAAGAATCAGGGATCTTGGATGTAAAGTGGGGGTGGTTTTGAATCCTGCCACATCACTGACTGCATTGGATTTCGTGTTGGAAAAAATCGACATGGTTCTTTTGATGACAGTGAATCCCGGATTTGGCGGTCAGAAATACATGACAAGCATGACCAGGAAAATCCTGGAACTTCGAAAGACGATTGATGAAAGAGAAGTGGATGTGGAGATTGAGGTGGATGGTGGGATTACCATCGAGAATGTGCGGACTGTCATGGATGCGGGAGCAGATATTATTGTATCAGGGTCCGGAATTTACAGAGGGGATGTCACACAGAACGTGAAAAATTTCCTGGAGATTTTTAAAGAATATGGAAGAAAAGATGTATAAAAGAGCTCTCATTATCACTGGTGGTGATGTGGACGAGAGCTATCATGTAGAAGTGGATGGAACACTTCTGATAGCAGTGGACGGAGGGCTCCGTGCGGCCGACAGGATGAGTCTTGTACCCCATGTAATCATTGGGGATTTTGATACGGTGCAATCCGATTTATTAAAAAAATATGAGACAAATCCTCAGGTGAAAATATTGCAGTTAAATCCCGAAAAGGATGATACGGATACGGAGGCTGCCGTTCGCTATGCCATGGAACAGGAGATTACAGAGATTGATCTGTTGGGTGGAACGGGCAATCGTTTTGATCATACCTATGCCAATATGTTTCTGCTTAAAATGGCATATGAACAGGGCGTAAGGATAACGATGTATACAGGCCTGAGTAAAATCTATCTGATATGCGGAGAGAAACTTTATAAGAAAAATCAGTTCTTTGGAAAGTATATTTCCTTTCTGCAGTTTGATGGACCGGCACTGGGAGTTACGTTGGAAGGATTTAAGTATCCTTTGAAAGAGTTCGATTTTGATACAAGAAAGACGTATCGTCTGGGAGTCAGCAATGAATCTCTGGGCGAAGATGCAAAAGTGACCATTCGGGAAGGATACCTTCTCGTAGTAGAGTCATTGGAAGATAAGTAATATGAAGAAAGTGAAAAAATACATACTATTACTGACACCTGTGTCATTGCTTATTTTGATTGTGGCCAGGTTATTCCCTCCTGTTGCAGAATATGTATTTGCAAGAGGGATATTTAGGGTTTTTGCCATACCCATTGGCTTTCTTACCGGTCTCGTACCGGTTTCGCTGGCGGAATTATTGATATTTTTTCTGCCCATTTTGCTTCTTGTTCTTTTTTTCCGTTTTATGTTTCTTATGTTCCGTCCGGGCAGGAAAGAAGTGTTGAAACGATGGGGACTCAATGCAGGAGCAGCATTGAGCCTTCTTCTTTTTCTATTTACCATATTGTGCGGAGTGAATTATTACAGATATGAATTTCAGACATTCTGTGATTTTGAAGTAAAGGAGTATACCGTAGATCAGTTATATGAATTATGTGTGTACCTGGCAGAACAGTCCAATGAAACAAAAGCACAGGTAACGGAGATTGACGAACATGGGGTGGTTGAACTGGAAGATTTTTCCAAGGTAGCCGGGGATGCAGAAGAAGCATTTGAGAAACTAAAGGAAGAATACCCGGTGTTTCGGTTTAGTACAGGACGTGCGAAACCGGTCCATGCATCCCATTGGATGTCTTATACCGGCATTGTGGGAATCTATATACCTTTTACGATGGAAGCCAATGTCAATACGGATGTGGAGGATTATAACCGTCCGGCAGATACCTGTCATGAATTGGCGCATCTTCATGGTTTCATGCGGGAGAATGAGGCGAATTATATCTCCTACCTTGCATGTATTGGAAGTGATGAGGCTTATATACAGTACAGCGGATACATGATGGCGTTGATTTATGCCACAAATGCATTGTATGAGGAAGATGTACAAAAATACATGGAAATAGCAGAGCTTTTGTCAGAAGAGGTAAAAGCAGATTTGAGAGCAGAAGATGTGTATTGGGAAGAAATCAGAAATTCGGATGCCTATGAAACAGTGGAAGCGGTATCGGATCAGGTAAATAATACCTATCTGAAGGTCAACGGACAGTCAGATGGAGTAAAAAGTTATGGCAAAATGGTAGATTTGCTGATTGCAGATTACCTTGCAAGATAATGGGAGACAACGATGGAAGAGTTAAAATTAAGTGAATTTTATTATGAGTTACCGAAAGAATTGATTGCACAGGACCCCTTAGAGGATCGTTCCGCCAGCAGACTGATGCATGTGGACCGGAAAACAGGAGCCTGGGAACACAAAGTATTTAAGGATGTGATAGAGTATCTGGAACCGGGCGATTGTCTTGTGGTCAATAATACAAAAGTAATTCCTGCCAGATTATTTGGCGTGCGGGAAAAAGTGGAAACAGAAGGAGAAAATAAAGGTAAGACAGTGCTTACTACCGGGAAAATTGAAGTATTGCTTTTGAAAAGAAAAGAAAATGATATCTGGGAAACATTGGTGAAACCGGGAAAAAAATGCAAACCTGGGACCAGATTGGATTTTGGAAATGGATTATTAAAGGCAGAGGTCCTGGAAGTGGTGGAGGATGGAAATCGTCTGATACAATTTCATTATGAAGGAATTTTTGAAGAAATCCTGGATCAGTTAGGACAGATGCCGCTGCCGCCGTATATTACCCACGAACTTAAGGATAAGAACCGTTATCAGACCGTGTATGCCAAATATGAGGGTTCCGCTGCTGCACCCACAGCAGGACTTCATTTTACCAAAGAACTGTTGGAGAAAATCAAAGCAAAGGGTGTGGAAATAGCCAGTGTGACGCTTCATGTGGGCCTTGGTACATTTCGACCGGTGAAGGTAGAAAATGTACTGGAACACCATATGCATTCGGAATATTATAGTATTACAGAAGAGGAAGCAGAGAAGATAAACAAGGCAAAGAGAGAAGGACACAGAATTATTGCAGTGGGAACGACAAGCTGCCGTGCCTTAGAATCAGCAGCTTCTGAGGATGGTGTCATTCCGGCTGTAAGCGGATGGACAGATATCTTTATTTATCCGGGATATAGATTTAAAGTACTGGATGGATTAATTACGAATTTTCATCTTCCGGAGTCCACGCTTTTAATGTTGGTATCTGCTTTTGCAGGAAAAGATCACATGATGGCTGCCTATGAAGAAGCTGTGAAAGAAAAATACAGATTCTTTAGTTTTGGAGATGCAATGCTGTTATTATAGAGGTTTTTACAAGGAGAAAGAATGGAAAAGTATGAGGTAAAACCGCTGAAAAAAGGAAAAAATATTCGTGTCAGTGTACCAGGCTCAAAGAGTATTACAAACAGAGCACTTTTGATGGCTGCATTGTCTCAGGGAACCGTTTGTTTAGATGGTGTTTTGTTTTCTGATGACTCCAGATACTTTTTAAAAGCTCTGCAGGATCTGGGATTTGAAACCATAGTGGAAGAGGACAAAAAGCAGGTTATTGTACATGGCATGGGTGGTAGTATCCCAAAGAAATCCGGAAGTATTTATGTAGGAAGTGCGGGAACTGCAGCCAGATTTCTCACAGCAATGCTGGCATTATCCGGTGGAAGCTATGAAATTCAGGCTTCAGAACAGATGAAAAAACGGCCAATGAAGGCTTTGTTCCTGGCATTGGAGCAGGCCGGAGTGGTATTTGAATATTTGGAACAGCCCTATTTTCTTCCGGTAAAGGTTTGTGGAAGAACGTTGAAAAAAAATAAAGTCATTCTGGATATCAGTGAAACTTCCCAGCCTTTAAGTGCATTATTGATGACAGGAGTTATGGGAGATGGAATGACGATACAAATTTCCAGCGAGAAAAAGAATGGATCTTACATCGAAATTACCAGACAAATGATGAAAGCATTTGGTTGTGACACCGATTTTAACGGAACGACGTATGAGGTGAAGCCGGGAAGCAGCTATCAGATAGAACGGTATCAAATTGAGCCGGATTTATCCGGAGCCTGCTATTTCTATGCCATTGCAGCGGTAACAGGAGGAACGGCGTTGGTTTCTCATATCCATCGGGATACGCTGCAGGGTGATATTCGCTTTCTGGATACCTTGGTTGAGATGGGATGCAGGTTACAGGAAACTCCGCAGGGAATTCTTCTGACTGCTCCGGAACATGGGGTGCTGCACGGCATAACGGTTGATATGAATCAGTTTTCGGATCAGGCATTGACCCTTGCCGCAGTGGCTGTATTTGCTGACGGTCCCGTGACCATAAGAGGAATTGGTCATATTCGTCTTCAGGAGTGTGACAGAATTCATGCCATTGCAGAAAATATGAAACGTCTTGGAATACACTGTGAAGAGGGAACGGACTGGATTACCATTTATCCGGGAGAAACTGTGCCGGCAGAAATAGAAACTTATGATGACCATCGGGTGGCAATGGCATTTACAGTGATTGGAATGGCAAGGACAGGTGTTACCATTCAAAATCCAATGTGCTGCAGAAAAACATTTGAAACTTATTTTGATATCATAGAATCATTATAGAAAGAAGGAGAAGAAACAGAATGGATACACAGAAAATGATTCATAAATTAGTGTTGAAAGTATTCGACGAATTGAAGAATGGCATTGATCATTATAAACTGGAAATGATTGCATTTGGAAAGTGTTACAGAGGGGAACCGATGTACATGACCATTTTCTTTGATACGGATGCAGAGCGCAACGACGCTTTTGCAGATGGTGTCTGCAACCAGATTGACCGAAAATTTTATGAACTTGCAAAACCATATGATAAGAAGAATGTGCTGGTTCATGGAAAAAAATATATTTATTATGACAGTCTGGAAAATGTGGAGAAAAATTATCAGGGAAAAATGCCCCTGTATTTTGCATAGAATATTTGTATAGAATAGAAATAGCAGGAGGGGTGAAAACCCCTCCATTTCATTTATCGTTTATATAAGGTATATCCTTCTTTGCTCAAAAGCCGGAAAGCTGTCTCGTAAGGTTCCTCCTCATAAAAGGTGATTCGAAGGACGCCGCCTTCAAATTCCCGATTATGAACGATGCCGATGTTCTTTATGTTGATATCTGCATCTGCAAGTTTGGAAGCAATCTTGGAAATAGCACCGGTTTCATCTGTAATATCCATATAAATCAAGAATTCTTTTTTGATCAAACCAATCCCTCTGTTATTAAAGGTATTTCGATAACTGCGGCTGCGGGAGAACATATCATGAATGCCGCTGCTGTTTTTTTCGCTCAGAATCTCTTTGGCAGAATTTAAATAGCGGATGAATACATCCAGTAAGGTAACAATATTGTCTTTGTTGGTCATGCAGATCTGTTCCCACATCTCTGGGGAAGAGGCTGCAATTCTTGTCATATCTTTGAAACCTCCTGCAGCCATTTGTTTCATAATTTGTCTGCCGGAGTCCTGGTCTTTTACCATATTGACCAGCTGTGCGGCAATGATGTGAGGCAGATGGCTGATGGCTGCTACTGCATAGTCGTGTTCCCGGTAGTCCAATATCATTGGAATGGCACCAATTCCTTCTATCAGAGATTTATATTCGTTTACCTTCTCAGGAGAAGAGACAGGAGTTGGGGTAATGGCATAGAAAGCATTTTCAAAAAGGCTGGCAGAACTATTTTCATAGCCTGTTTTTTCAGAACCGGCCATGGGATGTCCGCCGATGAAGTTTTCTTCCATATCTTCTGCAATTACTGCCTTATGAATGTTTGTTTTTACACTGCCTACATCGGTAATGATACAGGAAGGTTTGATGATTGATTTTAACAGGTGCAGATAATGCTCATTGTATTCCACGGGAGTACATAAGAAAATATAGTCACACTCCTGAAAGTGTTCATCCACGGACGGGACTGCCACATCGGCGACTTTATCTTCCAAGGCCATGATACGGGCTTTTTCGCTTCGGTTAAATGTAATAATTCTGCATTGCGGATATACCCGGCGAAAGGCTTTTGCCATGGAAGAACCAATCAGGCCAAGACCAACAAATCCGTAAGACATACGGTTGAACTTCTCGCTATTTATTTTCTCAGACATAACATATCCTCACTTTTCTTCGTTGTAATTATGATATATACTTTCGCAATTTAACGCATTCCATTATAACATAGGATGTACCATTCGTAAATAGGGTAGAAAACCTTGAGTTTCCGCAGAATTATCCCCACCAGGCAAATCTGCTGTATCCTGTTATCCACAACTTTCAAAAAATGCCAAAAATATAAGGAATCCTGTTCCTTTTTGATGTAAAATTAAGCTGTCCAACAA
>CALWLV010000022.1 GCA_944381595.1 uncultured Roseburia sp. | reverse complement strand
CTTTGCGAACAGACAGATTATGGCGGAGGTAGACGCAATATGCAAGTAAATGAAGTTGAAGAAAAGAAAGAATTTACACCATTGATTGTGGCATTCTGCTGCAACTGGTGTTCATATGCAGGTGCAGACCTTGCGGGAAGTAACCGTCTTTCTTATCCTGCAAACGTAAAAATTATTCGTGTTCCTTGTTCCTGCCGTGTGAATCCGCTCTTTATCTTAAGAGCATTTCAGCGTGGGGCTGATGGTGTAATTATGTGTGGTTGCCATCCTGGAGACTGCCATTACACTACAGGAAACTATTATGCAAGAAGAAGAATGACAACCTTATTCTCTATGCTTGATTACCTTGGAATCGAAAAAGAAAGAACAAGAGTGGAATGGGTATCCGCTGCAGAAGGTGTGAAATTCGCCCAGACTATGAGTGATTTTGTAGAGACCATCACAAAGCTTGGAGAGAATAGAAAGTTGAGGGATCTGCGATGCGAGAAATAAGAGAGTTACTGGTAAAGAAAATAAACGAGTTGCTTGAGAATGGAACCGTAGATCGCGTGATTGGCTGGAAAGCAGGAGAGTTCTGCTATGATGTAACTCCGGCAGTTTACAAAAA
Source organism: uncultured Roseburia sp. (assembly GCA_944381595.1). Lineage (GTDB taxonomy): Bacteria > Bacillota > Clostridia > Lachnospirales > Lachnospiraceae > CAG-303. Next base: position 8,184 of record CALWLV010000022.1, on the reverse strand, counting down.
AGAGGATAATTTTGATGATTTTCTTTTTGATGGTTTCTGCGGTGCAAACCAGAGCAAATATTTAATTGAAGAAACAAAGAAGGAAGGCAAGATTCTTACTTTATTAAAGCCTTGTGATTCCTACAGCTTTAACCAGCTGTTAAAAGAGCATAGAATCGACAGGGAAAAAGTATATGTATTGGGTATCCCATGCCATGGAATGCTGGATATCAATAAGATGAAAGAACAGGGCATCACAGGTATTTTAAGCATTACCGAAACAGATGATGTGGTAACTGCGGATACTTTATATGGAGAAAAGACCTGTAACAGAAAAGAGGTTCTCTTAGAGAGATGTCTCTGCTGTAAGGGTAGCAAGCATATGGTTTACGATGAGCTGCTGATGCCGGAAGAAGAGGAGAAAGAGGTAGAAACTCTGGACCGATTCTCAAAAGTGGCTGAACTGGAAGCAATGACTGCGGAAGAAAGATTTGCTTTCTGGAGAACAGAATTATCTAAGTGTATCCGTTGTAATGCGTGCCGTAATGTATGTCCTGCATGCTCCTGCCGTACCTGTGTATTCGACAATGCAAATTCAGGTGTGGCTGCGAAGGTAAATGCAGATACATTTGAAGAAAATATGTTCCATATCATTCGTGCATGGCATGTGGCAGGACGTTGTACTGACTGTGGTGAATGCAGCAGAGTATGTCCTCAGAACATTCCATTACATCTTCTGAACCGTAAATTTATCAAAGATATGGACGAATTTTATGGCGAATTCCAGGCTGGTACCGATGCTGAGACAAAGGGACCTCTGACAGCATTTACCATGGAAGACTGTGAACCTGATATAGTTTATACGAGAGGCGGTGACAAATAATGTTTAAGATTTCCATGAATGAAGCAGATAAGCTTTTCAAAGCAATCGCAGAATCTGATACATTATACCTTCCTATCGAGAAAGGGGATCAGATTGAATTTTATGAATACCATGAAGGCGCAAACGTTCGTCTGGATGCACTTCATACTGTAAAGTCTGCAAAAGATGCATTTCTTCCAAACTGTGAGACCATGATGGAATTTAAGATGGAAGGAAAGAATATTGAAATCAAAGAGGCTGACCGTATCGCAGAGGAATTTGTGGTATTTGGTGTGAGAGCCTGTGATGCAAGAAGCTTTGCTATTTTAGATAAAGTATATTTATCTGATCCGGTAGATAGCTTTTATGCCGCAAGAAGAGAACACGGAATTGTTGTTTCCATGGCTTGTAACAGACCGGAAGAAACCTGTTTCTGTAATAAATTTGACATCGACGCAACAAATCCGGAAGGAGATGTTGTAGTATGGATTGTTGGTGATGAACTTTTCTGGGAAGCAAAGACTGAAAAGGGAACAGCCCTTACAGAAAAGGTAAAATCCGTGCTTACCGATGCAGATTCAGAGCCGGTTGAGAAACAGCAAAAAGAAGTAAAAGCAATTATGGAAAAACTTCCATTAAACAGCATGGATATGGAATATTTGAAGGATGCTGATATGATGGAATTATTCAACAGTCCAAAATGGAATGAGTTATATCAGTCTTGTCTGGGCTGCGGAACCTGTACTTTTATATGCCCAACTTGTCAGTGTTATGACATCAGGGATTACGATACCGGACATGGAATCGTTCGTTACAGATGCTGGGATTCCTGTATGTACAAGGATTTCACAATGATGGCCCATGGTACAAACAGAAAGACGCAGATGGAACGTTTCCGCCAGAGATTTATGCATAAACTTTCCTATTTCCCAATAAACAATGATGGAGAGTTCGGATGTGTAGGATGTGGACGCTGTATCAGCAAATGTCCAATCTCCATGAATATCACAAAAGTAATCAAAGCATTGGGAGGTGACAATTAATGAACGATGTTTTAATTCCAAAGATTGGTGTAGTCACCGACGTTCGTCAGGACACTCCTGATGTTAAGACATTCCGTGTGGTAACACCGGACGGAAAAAAGGCTTTTGAGCATATGCCTGGTCAGTGTGCCATGCTTTCCATTCCAGGAGTCGGTGAAGCAATGTTTTCCATTACTTCCTCTCCAACAAATACAGAATTTATGGAATTCTCCATTAAAAAATGTGGATGCCTGACAGACTGGCTCCACCAGATGGAAGTTGGACAGATGATTACAATCCGTGGACCTTATGGAAATCCATTCCCGGTTGATACAGAATTGAAGGGAAAGAACCTGATTTTTATCGCTGGTGGTATTGGTCTTGCACCGCTTCGTTCTGTAATTAACTACTGCCGGGATAAGAGATCTGAATATGGAAACATTGATATTGTTTACGGTTCCCGTTCTGCAGATGATTTGGTAGATTATCAGGAAATCATCGACGAATGGGAAAAGACAGAAGGTGTAAATGTATATCTGACCATCGACCGTGAGCAGGAGGGATGGGACGGACATGTAGGATTTGTTCCAAATTATGTAAAGGAATTAAATCTTTCCGTAGATTCCACTGTATTAATTTGTGGACCGCCAATTATGATTAAGTTTACTCTTGCAGGTCTTCAGGAACTTGGATTTAAGAAAGAACAGGTATATACCACATTAGAGCTTCGTATGAAGTGTGGTGTTGGTAAGTGCGGACGCTGTAACGTAGGTTCGAAATATGTTTGTAAAGATGGTCCGGTATTCCGGTTCGATCAGATTGACGAATTACCAGATGAATATTAAATAGAAAAAGAACAGAGAGGAAGGTTCAAATCATGGCAGATATGGTTAACGTTTATTTATTCGGAAAAAAATACGAAGTACCGGCTAGCTTAACAATCATGGAAGCATTTGAATATTCAGGCTACCAGCTGGTGCGTGGCTGTGGATGTAGAAATGGTTTCTGCGGAGCCTGTGCTACGATTTACAGAATTAAGGGAGAGACAGAATTACACGGCTGTCTTGCATGTTCTACAAAAGTAGAAGACAATATGTATGTGGCAACATTACCATTCTTCCCATTAGAGAAGAAAGTTTATGATATCAATCAGATTAAGCCTACAGAACAGATTATGATGCAGTTATATCCGGAAATTTACAGCTGTGTAGGATGTAATGCATGTACCAAGGCATGTACACAGGGATTAAATGTAATGCAGTATATCGCATATGCTCAGCGTGGCGAATACGAAAAATGTGCAGAAGAATCTTTTGACTGTGTAATGTGTGGTGTTTGTTCTGCCCGTTGTCCTGCCGGAATTTCTCATCCGCAGGTTGCTCTTCTTGCAAGAAGACTGACAGGAAAATACCTGAAACCGGAAGCAAAGCATTTAACAGAACGTGTCAAAGCAATTGAAAACGGTGAGTTTGATGCACTGGTGGAAGCAATTATGGATAAGCCTTTAGAAGAGCTGAAAGAATTATACAATAACAGAGAAATCGAGAAATAAAGGAGGATGACGAAATGAGTTTACCATATACACAGGAAATGTTAGATTCCATTAAAAAGGTAGAAGCAGGTCGTTCTGCCCGTGTCAATGGTCCGGAGCCAAGACGTATGACAGCAGACGAAAAGGATGCTTTATTACAGAAATTCCATCCTGATTATAATACTTCCAGTTTTGAAGAGATTAAGGTTGGCCCAAACAAAGGACAGAAAGCACCAAAAGAACTGGTAGAAATGCTTCAGGCAAACAGCAGAATCAAGGATATGGATATTAATTTAAAAGATCCGGATTTTGATGTGGATGTTCTGGTAATCGGTGGCGGTGGAGCCGGAGCTTCTGCAGCCATTGAAGCAAACGAAGGCGGTGCCAATGTTATGATTGTTACCAAGCTTCGTATTGGTGATGCCAATACCATGATGGCAGAAGGTGGTATTCAGGCTGCAGATAAGGAAAATGATTCTCCTGCACAGCACTACCTTGATGTTATGGGTGGCGGACATTTTGCCAATGTTCCGGAATTAGTAAGAAAGTTAGTTTGTGACGGTCCGTCTGCAGTAAACTGGCTGGATCATCTGGGGGTATTATTTGACAAAGATGAAAATGGAAATATGATTACAACTCATGGTGGTGGTACATCCAGAAAGAGAATGCATGCTGCTGCTGACTATTCCGGAGCAGAAATCATGCGTGTCTTAAGAGACGAAGTAATCAACAGAGGTATTCCGGTTGTTGATTTTACAGCTGCAATTGAAATTATCAAAGATACAGAAGGCAAGGCGGCCGGTGCTGTCCTTATGAATATGGAGACAAAGGAACTTCTGGTTGCAAGAGCAAAGACTGTTGTCATCGCAACCGGTGGTGCAGGACGTATGCATTATCAGGGATTCCCAACATCCAACCACTATGGCGCGACAGCTGACGGTCTTGTAATGGCATATCGTGCCGGCGCAGAATTATTGTATCAGGATACATTACAGTATCATCCAACAGGTGTTGCATTCCCGGCACAGATTTATGGTGCTCTGGTAACAGAGAAAGTTCGTTCCATGGGTGCAATGTTTGTCAACAGAGAAGGTGAAGTCTTTATGCATCCACTGGAAACAAGAGATGTGGCTGCATCAGGTATCATTCGTGAAACAAAAGAAAGAGGACTGGGTGTACACACTCCGGTAGCAGATGGTGTATGGCTGGATACTCCTATGATTGATATGATTCACGGAAAGGGAACTTTGGAAAAGAGACTTCCTGGAATGCTCAGAATGTACATGAGATATGATATCGATATGAGAGAAGTACCAATCGTTGTTTACCCAACACTTCACTATCAGAATGGTGGTATTAAGATTGGTGTAAACGGTATGTCCGGTGTTGAAAATCTTTATGTTGCCGGCGAGGCAGTTGGAGGAATCCACGGAAGAAACAGACTGATGGGTAACTCCCTGTTAGATATTATTGTATTTGGTAGAAATGCAGGACAGCAGGCTTCTAAGAAGTGTAAAGAGGTAGAATTAAAAGAACTGACTCTCTCACATGTAGATGCATTTGAAAAAATGTTAGACGAGGCTGGTCTTCACAATGATCTGGTATCTCCAAAATTATTACCAGATTACAGACCACAGGGTGTAACAAGATTAAATTAGAACACGAAGGGAAAATCCCCCGCATACTCCATGAAAGTGAGTTACGGGGGTAATCCTGTATCTAAAAAATAAGGAGTAAAAATGAAAGTTCAATTATTAGAAGTGGCAGGAACATATTTGTTTAATATGAAGCCAATGACCATTGTCTTATTCTTTTTATTTGCAATCATGATTGTGGGCTATTTCCTGGGAAAAATTTCTATCAAAGGAATTTCTCTGGGAAGTGCGGCAATTTTCCTTGTTGCATTGGTAGTAGGACATTTCAAAGGGGTGGCATTTCAGCATTACAGTTCATGGGCTGCCACAGAGGTATCGGTAGATGCATATTTTGATATGATTAAAAATCTTGGCCTGGTGCTTTTCGTAACTGCCGTAGGTCTGATTGCGGGTCCTGGATTTTTTCATAATTTAGTGAAAAATGCAAAGTCATATGTACTTTTAGGACTGATTATTATTTTAAGTGGCGCAGGAGTTTGTGCGATTATCACAATTGCAACGGGAATTAGTTCAGATATTACAGTAGGTCTTCTTTCCGGTGCTCTGACCAGTACTCCGGCTCTTTCAGCTGCACAGGAAGCTGCCGGGGCAGGAAATAACGTAGCAGTTGGTTACGCCATTGCATATCCATTCGGTGTAGTTGGTGTGGTTGCGTTTGTACAGATTATGCCAAGGCTGTTAAAGGCGAACATGGCAGAAGAGAGAAAATACATACTGACAGAAGATGAAAATGTAAAGGAAAAGCAAAACAAATTTTTCCAGATTGACAATGATGGAATTGGTGCATTTTCACTTGCAATCGTACTTGGTGTGGTAGTTGGAAGTATTCAGATTCCATTAGGCGGAGATGCTGCGTTCTCTCTTGGAACCACAGGTGGACCTCTTCTTGCCGGTCTTGTTATCGGTCATTTCAGACATATTGGTCCGGTAGATTTGCGTGTGGATAAGAGAACCCTCAATTTCTTGCAGGAACTTGGTCTGGTGTTATTCCTGATTGGTTCCGGTATTGAAGGCGGTGCGGGATTTGTTGCAACCTTAAAAGAAGAGGGAGCAATTTTGTTCCTCTGGGGAGCAATTCTCACATTAGTCCCAATGATTCTGGGATTCATCTTTGCAAAATATGTATTGAAGATGAGCCTGTTAAACAATTTAGGTTCTCTTTGCGGTGGTATGACAAGTACCCCTGCACTTGGAACATTGATAAAAGTTGCAAAAACTTCTGATGTGGCTTCTGCATATGCGGCAACCTATCCAATTGCCTTGGTCACAATCGTTTTTGCTGCACAGTTCTTAACTTATCTGTAAAAGTGGGCAGGAGGGAAAACCTCCTGCTCTTTTTCTGCCTCTTGACAAATCATCTATTATCGTATAAAATACACAAGGTAAATATGAGACTGGGTTTCAAATTTTGAAACAGAGTTTAAAAATAAAGGAGAATTTTGATGAAAAATTTCAAAAAAATCGGACTTCTTGCTGGAGTTCTTTGTATATCCCTATTTGCCTTGACGGCATGTAATGGTAAGAAAGAAAAGGCAGAGGATAAATTATCTATTGTAACTACATTATTTCCAAACTATGATTTTGCGAAACAGATTGTCGGTGATAAGGCAGAAGTTACATTGCTTTTGGATCCGGGGGTGGAATCCCATGATTATGATCCGTCTCCATCGGATATTATCTCCATTAATAAAGCAGATATCTTTATATATACCGGAGATTATATGGAAGTATGGGCAGGAAATATTATTGAGTCACTGGAATCGGATACAGTGAAAGTGGTAGATGCGTCTAAGGATATTACATTGATTCCTTCAGAGGAAGAAGAAGGCGAAAAAGAAGGACATACTCACGACCATAGTTATGATCCTCACATCTGGACCAGTCCTAAGAATGCAATTACCATGGTGAATACAATTTTAGATGCCATTGTTCAGGCGGATCCGGAAAACAGAAAATACTATGAGAAGAATGCAGCTGCATATATCAATGAAATTCAGGACGTAGACACAGAGATCCGTGAAGTCGTATCAAATGCAAAATATAATACCATTTATTTTGGCGGAAGGTTTGCCATGGTTTATTTTGTAAAGGAATATGGACTGGGGTATATGTCTGCCTTTGATTCCTGTTCTTCGGAAACGGAGCCAAGTGCCAAACTTGTGGCAGATATTGTCAAGGCAATGAAAGAGAATGGAGCGAAAGTTGTTTATTATGAGGAATTGACAGATCCAAAATCTGCCACTGCCATTGCAGAAGAAGTGGGAGGCGAAGTCTTACTTTTGCATTCCTGTCATAATGTTTCAGCAGAAGAATTTGAGAGTGGCGCAACATATGTCAGTCTGATGAAACAAAATATTGAGAATCTGAAGATTGGTTTGGGAGAAAAATAAGAATTATGAGTCAGTTGTTATGTAAGAATGTCTCTCTTGCATACGAGAAAGATATCATTGTGGAACATCTTTCTTTTGAGGTTTGTAAAGGGGACTATATCAGTATCATAGGTGAAAATGGAACAGGCAAAAGTTCCCTGCTAAAAGCAATTCTGGGGCTTTTGCCTTTGCGCAGTGGAGAAATTATATTCGGAGATGGGCTGAAGCGAAATAAAATTGGGTATTTATCACAGCAAAATCCCTTACAAAAGGATTTCCCGGCCTCCGTATTTGAAGTGGTTTTGTCCGGCTGTCTCAATAACAAGGGGATGTTTCCTTTTTATAATCAAAAGGATAAGAAGATGGCGAAATCGAATTTGGAACTTTTGGGTATGTCTGCATGGATTCACCAGTCTTTTGCAGATTTGTCGGGAGGTCAGAAACAAAGAGTGCTTTTGGCAAGAGCTCTTTGCGCCACGGATCACATGATTATTCTGGATGAGCCGATTACCGGTCTGGATCCCATTGCCATACAGGATATGTATGATTTGATTCAGAGACTGAATCAGGAGATGGGAATTACCATTTTGATGGTTAGCCATGATATTAAAAATGCACTGACTTATTCAAACAAAATATTATGTCTGCGAAAGGATCAGAATTTCTTCGGTACAACAGAGGAATTTGTTGCCGCTGAAAAGGGAAAGGAGGGGATATTATGAGCCTGATTCAGGCAATTCAGGAAATGTTTTCCTATTCCTTTATC